>JAYRZH010000048.1:0-22167 GCA_041916555.1 Chitinophagaceae bacterium
GGTCCTCTTCCTTGAATGGTTTGGTGAGATAATCATTCATGCCGGCAGCAAAGCATATTTCATTTTCGCCTTTAATGGCGTTGGCGGTCAGGGCGATAATAGGGATAGGGTTTTTTAGTTCATTTCTGATACGGCGGGTGGCTTCCAAGCCATCCATCAGTGGCATCTGCACGTCCATTAACACCAGTTCATATCTTCCGTTACGCAGCGCTTCCACTGCTTCCTGGCCATTGATCACTTCATCGATATCCACGCCATAGGATTGAAGCACGGTGGTAGCCACAAGCCGGTTCATTTCATTGTCCTCAGCCAGTAGTATTTTTTTGCCCTTTAATATGGTACTGTCAGTGGGGGTCATTGATTTGGAAGCGATATCGTCTTCGGAACCTTTTCGGAATGGCAGCCAGAAGTAAACCGTTGTTCCAACCCCTTTCTCGCTATTGACCTGTATGTCCCCATTCATCATCGTCACCAATTGTTTGCTAATAGCCATGCCCAATCCTGTTCCTCCAAAACGCCGGGCCACCGAACGATCTTCCTGTGAAAAATTCTCAAAAATGCGCTGGGTAAATTCTTTGTCCATCCCAATGCCGCTATCCCTGACGGTAAAGCTGATTCGTTGGTCATGGGGGGTGTCTTCCTCCACCTTACATTCCACCTGTACACTGCCTTTTTCGGTAAACTTAATGCCATTGCTGATCAGGTTGAGTAATACCTGGTTTAGCCTGTAAGGATCACCAACCAGCACGGGGTGTACCCGGCTATCGGTGGTACAAAACAAGGAAACCCCTTTTTCCTCTGCCTTATGGCTCATTACCTGCATAACCCTCTCGCCAATATCCCGAAGACGGAACCCAATGTTCTCTATATGCAGTTTCCCAGCCTGTATTTTGGAGATATCGAGAATATCGTTGATGACCACCAGCAATTGTTCCCCGGCTGAGTTTACAGCTTCCAGAAAAGATTTTTGCTGATTGTTCAGATTGGTTTTTTGCAGTTCACGGCTCATCCCCATGATGGCGTTTAGCGGGGTGCGAATTTCATGACTCATATTGGCGAGGAACATTTCCTGCGAGCGAGCCGATTGTTCCGCCAGTTCACGGGCTTCGATCAATTCATGTTCCAGGGCCTTCTGTTGGGTGATGTCCAGGTGAATGCCGATGGATCCAATCAATTCCCCCTTATCATCAAAACGGGGGGCTCCGCTGATCAGCCACCATTTCAGTTCCCCTTTCTTGTTTTTCACCGCCAATTCATAGGCATCGGAAAGACCCCTTTTCCTCAGTTCATTCTTGCTTTCCAACAGTTCCGTATTCTCACTTCGCACAAACAGCTCGGAAGCGTTACGACCAACCAGTTCCTCCGCAGAGTAGCCACTCATTTCCATGAAACTATTATTCACAAACTGGATCCTCTCCTCCGTATCCACTTCCAGCAAACCAAGGTTCATGTTGGTAATAATGCTCCTGTATTTTTCCTCGTTGATCCTAAGACTCTCTTCGTTTTGTTTCCGGGCCGAAATATCCCTGATAAAGGAGCAAAAGAACAGGGTATCCCCGTGAGTGATTGGTACAATGGACAGTTCAATGGGAAATTCAGCCCCTTTGCGGTTAATGGCCGTAAGCTCCAATTGCTTGTTCAGCACCGTGCTTTCTCCGGTTGCCAGGTAATGGTTCATTCCTTTTTTGTGGGCGGCCCGCCACTCCGGTGGGATAATGGTATCCCCAAGGTTATGTCCCAACACTTCTTCCTCCGTCCATCCAAAAATCTTTTCGGCCTGTGGGTTCCAAAAAGTGATCCGGCCATGGGTATCAATGGTGATGATCGCATCCAGGGCAGACTTCATGATCAGCCTGTTCTTTAATTCACTCTGTTCGATCACCTTTTGGGCCTTGCTGGTTTCCGTTATGTCGGTATAATTCCATAAATGCCCGCGGTATTCATTGTCAAGATAAATGGGGATATAATCCCGCAAAAAAACCTTGCCATCCTCGAGATGTAAAATTTCCCGTCGAACCAATTTTCTTTCTTTAAGAATCTGCTTTAACCTTTTAACATAATGGTCGGGCTGCTGAAACAGGTACTTGGTCTCTTCGGGGTTATGGCTATAGTCCAATCCTGCCAGTTTCTCACAGGGTACCGGTATCTGGAACATTTCACAGAATAATTGATTGGCAAATACCACCTGCCTGTTCTCATCTTCCAGCAGGATGCCGCTTTGCATATTGGTGATCAGGGAAGTAAAAACCTTTTCGGCATTTTTCTTTTCTTTTACCTGTTGGTTGAGGTACCGGGCGATAAATAGCAGGTCGTCCGACCCATTTGTAGGCCCCTCGCCAGCAATAACCCCCAGGGCTTCCTTCAGTTTCGCCACTGAGCGTTGTTTTACCTCATTCTCCCTTTTCAGGCGGGTATTGATCTCCGAATATTCCTCTTCCGTGATCCTGAATGCTCGCTCGGCCAGGTCCTTATCCCGATCAAAGGCATGATAGGAATTGCTCACCGCTTCCAGCAATGATTGTACTCCCAAATCCTCCTTCAGGTGATTGGGAAGGAATTTCTGTATCTGCCGGTATAGTAGTTTATGGTAACTCATGAAAGGTTGTAATGGTCATGGTTTGGTTGTGCAACTGGCAACCCCCGCCTTCGTTAAAAGGGGAGATTTCTCCATAGGAATAGAAGCCGGCCAACAGGGTGTCGGGTCCCAGGGCCTCACGTACTGCCTCGACCTCCTCCTCAATACGGTGGCCAAGGATAAGTTTTCGTCCCACGCAACTGATCAACAAGGCAAACTCCGGAGATTGTTTCGGCTTTTTAAGTGTACTGATTGCGGCTTCGCTGGCGGCTGATGTAATTTTATCAAAATTGGCTTTCATAAACCGCAGCCTCGACCCTACAGGGATATCGCCAGCGAAGGTCATACTTTGATCCTCTTCATCAATGGAGAGTATGGTTCGCACAACCTGTTCCCTGGCGCCGGGGGCAATGATCGAAAGGGGGAATAACAGGGCACTACCGGGCAATTGGGCGGCTTCTGGTCCCAGGTATTTCTTATACAAGGCCAGGGCATTCTTGCCATCTATCTCATATAATATATTGTTGGTGGACCGGGTAACGATCCTTTCGGGACCAAACAGATCCCACCCACCCTGGGAGCCATGGTTAACCACCAGGTGGTCACCATAAAAACCAACCAGGGATATAATGCCTTGCCTGGGTTCTGAATTAAGTCCGGTTAAGGTAGAGCTAAACTGTGCTCCATCCCCGGCTAAACCACCGGTAACTAAAACCGGCTGGGTATCTGTGGATTCTCTTATTCCCCGCACCAATTCACTTCCGTTTACCAGGCTTCCATCCGATAGGGCGAATACATACTTTAGGTCTTTGCGAGGAAGTTTTGCCATTAGTGCCCGGGCCGCTTCATAACAACTGGAATAATCGCTTCGATTTACAAAAGCGGTTTGGATCTGGGTTTTCTCCAATTCCATCGCAACCAGGATTACTGAATCATCAAGCACCTGCTCCTGGAAGATCTCGCCGGCTGTACTGCCGATAAGAACCTGGGCTTGTGGGAACTGGTCATGGATACTTTGGTAAACCTCCTGGCCTTTGAGTTCCTCCTTGGCGCCAAAACACAATATTAATTGCACTTTGCCGGGATCAACGGTCTGTATCCAGGTTTTGGGAACCCATCTTCCTTCGCCATACTTGTACAATGCGGTTTTCATAGTATCATCAGGTGGTCTGGCTCTTTGGTCCTTAAGCCAGGATTTCTTTTTGCTGAATCATTTTATAAATGGTGCTTTTGCCGATATCCAATCTCTCAGCAACTTTCAGCACATCGTTGTCATATTTCTTCAGAAAATAGGAAATGATATCACAGGTATATTGACGAAGTGATTTTTCTTCCACCATAAAATTCTCTCCCCCTCTTGTACCCGGATAATTGATGTCTGCTGCCGTGATCTCTTTTCCATTACTCATTACCGCTGCCAATTCGATCATGGCTTTTAATTCCCGGATATTGCCGGGAAAGCTGTACCGCAGTAATTTCTCCCTGGCCTCCTCTGTAATAGCAAGGGATTCTAAGTTGTTGTCCTTCACAAATTCATCGGCAAAATATTTTGCCAGGATCAATACATCGTTTCCTCGTTCGCGAAGCGGGGGCAGCTCGATCGGTAAACCGATGATGCGGTAATAAAGGTCCTCCCGGAAATGACCCAATTGAACTTGTTCGGCCAGGTCTTTATGGGTGGCTACAATCAGGCGAACATCCAATTTGACCTTTTCATTGCCTCCAACCCGGATAACCTCCCTTTCTTGTAATACCCGAAGCAGTTTGCTTTGCAGGCTGAGATCGAGTTCGGCAATTTCATCCAGGAATATGGTGCCTCCGTTGGCTTCCTCAAATTTGCCGGCCTTACGGGCTACGGCTCCGGTGAAAGCTCCTTTTTCATGACCAAACAGTTCGCTTTCGATAAGTTCTTTGGGAATAGCGGCCATATTCACGGCCACAAAATTTTTCTTCTTGCGTTCGGAATTATAATGAATAGCTTTGGCTACAACCTCTTTACCCGTACCTGTTTCACCGGTGATGGAGACATTGATATTCGTCTTGGTTGCTTTTTCCATCAGGGAAAAGACTTTCTTTAATGATGCGCTCTGTCCAACAATGGTCTTTTCAAAAGAGAATTTCTGACCCAGCTCTTCCTTTAATTTCTCAACTTCCTTCTTTAGGGAGCCGGTTTCCCGCACTTTGATCACCGCGTTCCAAAGCAGGTCTTTGGTGTTATCGTCTTTCACCAGGTAGTCACGCACCCCTTTTTTCAGCAGGTCAACGGCCACGGTAATTTCTTCCTGTCCGCTAATCACAATGACCGGCAGTTGATCATTGACCGCACGAATCTTTTCATACAGTTTATCACCTGTCATGTCAGGCAATGAAAAGTCGATAGATATAAGATCGGGTTTGCGGTGAAGATTGTCCAGGCAGTCCTTGCCTGTCGTAAAGCGGGTGATGGCATAGTCCGGGTTAAGGGACAAATGATACTCGAGGATCTCTCCATACCATGGATCGTCCTCCACGATAAAAATAGAATATGGTTCCACTGGATATTGGATATTGATTTACAGAACGTGAGGAGTCGTTCCAAATTGTGGAAATGTCCAGAATTAATACTGGAGCTAAGGGTTTTCTATTAGGTGGAATAGGGGTTTAGAATAAATGCTCTTGGAAATACGGGGCCTATTTCATTATTTCTCTTTGTTTTTCTTTCTCCTATTCTTCGTTGCCCTTCTTTTCGAAACCGTCTTAAGAAAAGGTGTTATCTACAAATTAGTTGATCATAATCTCGTCTGTGTTCTGACTAGTTGTTTCCGGTGAAGGCCCATCATTTTCTCACTTACCTGCCTAATCAATAAAATTGGATACTTTTATTAAACACATCGATTGGCAACTCCTTTTCTATGATATTTTGGAAACAAAGTCAGATTAAGAGCCTTTTTATTCTTCCAATAACCGTTTACTTAGTTATTGCCTCTTGTACTGGACAGAAACACAGTAGTAGCCAATTTAATATTCATTCCACCCTGATCCATGATAACTTTGAGATTTACATTGATTCTCATTTAAAACACAACCCTGGAGATAGTTTTAAGGTTCTATATTATCTGGATGCCAATTTAAATTCTGGAAAAGCACTACGAGAGATTTTCAAAGATTCAAACACAAGAAAGCAATTTGAAAACACCCTCTTTGTTGGAATCGGGCATATTGGAGGCTACCGTACCCTCCGAAGAAGGGATTTTCTGGTGCCAGAAATTTTAAATGGGGACACAGTTGATCGTTCGGAAAACTATGGACACGCTGAAAGATTCTACCAGTTCCTCAAGCTTGAACTAATCCCCTTTATTAATTCAGAGTATTCAACTTACACCGATAGCAATTCCATTCTCGGCCACTCCTTCGGCGGGCTTTTTTCAGTCTATTGCCTGCTAAAAAACGATAGTCTCTTTCAAAATTTCTATGCCCTGAGCCCCTCTCTCTGGGTAAATAATGGAGCTATATATGACCATGATCACCTGACCGCCAATTCGAAAAATAATTACTACCTTTTCATGTCAGTAGGCGGCCTTGAAACCCTTAACAGGGTGAAACCCGCTACTGACAAATTTCAAACGTATCTCTCAAACAAGAATTTTCCCTATCTCCGTATGGAATACCGGATTTACAAAGGGAAAAACCATTATTCCCAGGTAAACAGTTCATTAAACGAAATCTTTAAGGAATAACTATACTATGGAAGGGTTTGGCGTACTTGTTTGGCTATTTTATCTCATTCTGTTCCTTATAGTGGGCTCCATCGTATTTTTTCTTGTCTATCTGATCACCATGTTCTTTTTCCTGGGGAAAGACCAAAGACCAGATACCAGCTCCAAAGGGAAATTAAATATCATGGCGAAAGTCCTGATTATATCTCTTCCGATAACAGGAATGATACTGTTTTTACTATATTGGCTTACAAAAGTCTAGCATGAAGATCGCGCTCGCTTCCCCTCCCATTCCTTCTTCCCTGGCTGAAGGATTGCAGTCAATCGAAACCTTTACCAGGGAAGCCGCGGAAAAAGGGGCCCGGATCCTTTGTTTCCCTGAATCCTATCTTCCCGGATATCCAGGCATGGGCTATTCGCCCAATGACCAACTCCCCGAACGTTTGCAGGATGCCCGGGACAGGGCCTGCCTGATAGCTAAAGAAAATAATATCTCTCTTATTCTTCCCATGGACTGGCACATGGATGGCCAATTCTTCAATCTGGCTTTTGTTATCTCCCCTACGGGTGAAATACTGGGTGCTCAAACCAAAAACCAACTCGATCCTTCCGAAGACAATATCTGGTCACCCGGCACCAACCGCTATGTTTTTGAGGTAGAAAGCCTGCGCTTTGGTATCGTCATCTGTCATGAAGGTTTCCGGTATCCTGAACTGGTGCGCTGGGCCGCCAGACAAGGTGCCCAATTGGTGTTTCACCCTCACTTTGCCGGTAGCGACAAAGAAGGACGGGTGATCAAAACCTGGGGGGACCCGGAAAGTCCCTATTACGAAAAAGCCATGATGATGCGGGCCCTGGAAAACACGATCTATTTTGCCAGTTGCAATTACGCTTCCCGGTTTACCGAGTCTGCCAGTTCGATCATCGCACCCGATGGGCGGTGTATAGTACATGGTGAATATGGGAAAGCAGGGATCACCTTGGCAGATATCGATCTTTCGTTGGCAACGGGGTTATTGGCGAAACGTTGGAAGGGAGTGTAGAGTTTCACCGCAGAGAAAAAGAGAAAGCAGAGTTTCGCAGAGTTTTTATAGTAAGAGTCGAAGCTTCGGCCGCAAAGGCACAATGCAACGTCAAGTGCTAAAAGCTTGTTGCTAATAACCTTCTCTGCGAAACTCTGCTTTCTCTTTTTCTCTGCGGTGAAACCCTACCTTTGTTCCATGTTCCTCCTGCTTGCCGGTATTGCCATTTTCCTTTTAGGCATGCGAATGCTTGAGGAATCCCTGCACCAGCTCACTGGCCGTTCATTCAAACTCTTTTTGCGAAAACATACCGCCTCCCCCCTTAAAGCCATTGGAAGTGGAGCATTGGTCACCACTGTGATGCAAAGCAGCAGCATCGTCAATATGCTGGTGCTTGCCTTTGTTGGGGCAGGTGTACTTCAACTCTCCAACGCGCTGGCCATTTCCATAGGGGCTAACCTGGGTTCCACGGCCGCCAACTGGGTGATCGTCACCATTGGTTTTAAAATGAACCTTGAAACCATCGCCTATCCCCTGGCTGGTGTGGCAGGTATCCTGTATGCCCTGGCCCCTGCCGAATCCAAAACCGCTCGGTGGAGCCGGATGGTCTTTGGTTTCAGTTTCCTTTTTATTGGATTGGGAATGATCCGTTCGGGAATGGAAAACTCCATGCAAAAGATCGACTGGGCCCTGTTTGATCAATATCCCTCAATCGTGTACTTACTGGTTGGTTTTCTTATCACCGTCATTCTGCAATCCAGTTCAGCCACGATGGCCATCGTGCTGAGCGCATTGGCTGCCGGTGCTTTTGGCTTTGAAATAGCCATGGCCGTGGTGTTGGGTGGTGAGATCGGGACAACCATTAAACTCCTGATCGCTTCGATCGGCGGAAGTGCGGTGAAAAAACGCCTGGCACTGGGGAATTTCCTGTATAATACCTGTCTTTCTTTTCTCTTTCTTCTGGTGCTCTCTCCTTCCGCCCGGTTGATCACGGATACGCTGGGGGTGAAAGACTCGTTAATTGGACTCGTTATCTTTCAAACTGGAGTCAATCTTTTTGGGATCATTCTCTTTTTACCCCTGCTCTCCGCATTTGGCCGTTTTCTGGAAAAAAGGTTTACGCATACCAAAGAAGAAACACTATTCATTCACAAAGCAGGACTTTCCGATCCCGATCTGGCCATCGAGGCGTTGACAAAAGAACTTCATCATTTCCTTCTTGAGGCGTTTGCCTTCACCCGGTCCATGGCCGAATTACCCCGCGATTCGCGGATCGACCTTTGGTTCCCTCCAGGGCATGACCGCAAGGCTGCCGTACAACACTATGATGAATTGAAACACCTGCATGGAGAGATTCAATCCTTTCAGGTTAAATTGCAAAAAGTAGTTACGGTAAAAAATGGTAATGCCGAAAAGCTGGAACGGTACATCATTGTCAACCGCAATACGATGTATGCCACAAAGAGCATTAAAGACGCGGCATTGGATATGGAACAATTGCGTAATTCCTCCAATGATATCAAATTTGAATTCTACCAACGCACGATTAACCAGGCTGATGCTTACTGCCGGGAAATGACAGACCTGCTATTGGGAGAGAAAAAAGAACCTGCCTTTGAATCCCTGGTCGCTCTTTACCAGAGTATCACCAAGGGCTACTCGGCTATTCTTCAAAGTTTGTACAAAGACCATTTGTTTGAGCACCTGAATGAAATTGAAATCTCTACCCTGATCAATTTTCACCGGGAGATGTACACGGGATACAAGTCCTTTATCTACGCGCTGAAAGACCTGCTGCTGGAAGAAAAAGAAGCCCGGTACTTTGAGGAGCTACCGGGATTTATTCGATAAGTGCTATGACACTACTTCTTTGGGCAGGTATTCAATCCCACCAGGGTGTACAAGGGACAGAAACTGATCAGGCTGGTCAATACAAACACACCACCCAGGATAACCAGTACCAATCCGAGGGTTCCGGTAACGATACCGCCAAAATAGAGATAAGCTAATACGGCGGCAATAATGATCCGCAGAATACGATCAATGTTTCCCATGTTCTTTTTCATGATTATGTGATTTTGGAGTTGAGGGAATTCAGTTTACAGGGTAAAAGTAGAACCCGTTGGGGGGCAAAAGAGGTGACCAGCGTCACCAGTACCTGAATTCAGGCGCAATCTGATCATTCGGGCTGGGCAATAACCTCAATTCCTGCCTCGGTTTGCCTGACCTTTCCCTCCTGTTCCAGGCGCTTTATGACCCGGGTTACGACTTCCCTGGCCGTTCCCAGTTCCGCCGCTATCTGCTTGTGTTTCAATGTAAGAACACGTTCTCCCTTTATACGGGCTTTCTCCAGCAGGTAACTGTAGAGCCTGGTGTCAAGCCGGCCAAATAACAGGTGGTTTATGGTGTCGAGCATTTCCGCATACCGCAGATTATACTGCTGGTAAAAAAGCTGGTTGATCCCGGGAAACTGCTTTACCCAATGCCCTACTTTATCAACCGGCAACAACAGAATCACACTATCTTCCTCCGTAATGGCCATGATTCGGCTGGGCTCATTTTTTAAAGAAGCAGAAAAAGACATGATACAACTCTCTCCGGGTTGTATATAATATAATAACAGCTCTTTCTCCTCAAAACTCACGAATACTTTGATCAGCCCTTTCAGTACAATTGGGATAACCTTTACATATTGCCCATCGCGCAATAAAACGGTATTGGCCGGAACTTCCCGGATATCGGCATGCTCTTCCAGTTCGTTCAATAACTCGGAGCCGAGAAAAAAAATCTTGTCTTTAAAATCATGAATTCCCATTTTGCCAATTTTTCAAACCATACCCCCCTCCAAAACCAGCTAAAAATGCTAGAAATAGTTTTATTATTTCAAGATAAATAGCCTGAAAGGATCGAGCCAAAAATAGAGTTAAAAATATGAAAAAGCCAACGCAAACGAGCAAAACTACAACCCGGAAAATTCGCTGTTGGATCCATTTTTTATAATTCAATCGCTCAAACTCTTCAGTTAAATCTAAAAACTTCTCAATATGCTTATCATTGAATTTCTGTGAAAGAATAACTACCGCTTCCTGTGAATATCCCAACTCAAAATCATACTCCCCCTCTTTCAGGGAAACCCCTTCTATTTCATTTGACATGGCTCAAAGATTTGACCTTTCCACTACCTAGTACCTGCTGAAGAATACCTGCATACTCTTTACAAAGCCAATGGGCCATATAAACCCGAATTCGGTTTTTAAACTCATCTTCAGAAATGAGTTTCTCCTTTCGCATCCTGGATAATTTCCTAACATAGGAGTATTTGCCCTGATTACTTTTTGATGCTTGTTGCATAGTTTAGATTTTAATAAACAAACATACTACCGGGTCAAACTCCAAACAATCCTGTTTCCACGGCTAAAATGGAAATTTTACACGAAATTCAATTATTGAAATACCACTCCTCAACCATTCAATATGAAACTGCTTGTCTTTCTGCTTCTCCCGATTTCCCTGTTCTCTCAATCCCGTTTTACCAGTCCGGAAATCGCCCGCTGGGAAAGCCAGGCCCAAAAAGTAACCATTTTTCGGGATCATTTTGGCATTCCCCATATCTATGGCCAAACAGATGCCGACGCGGTTTTTGGATTAATGTATGCCCAATGCGAGGATGACTTTCCCCGGGTGGAAAAGAACTATATCGAAAAACTGGGGCGTATGGCCGAGATTACCGGAGAAAAAGATTTGTATGAAGACCTGCTCATCCGTATGATCATTGATGCCAAAGAGGCCCAACGCGATTTTCAAAACGCCCCTCAATGGCTAAAAAAATTATGTCAGGCCTTTGCCGATGGCCTTAACTACTATCTCTATAAAAATCCTTCCGTTAAACCCGCCCTGCTTAACCACTTTGAACCCTGGTTCCCCTTTCTTTGGACCGATGGCAGCATTGGCGCCATCAATACCGCCGATATTAATACAAATGACCTGAAAGCCCTGTATGGGAACCAAAAGGAGGTTGCCGCCAATCCCTCCCCCCGGGAAGAAATTCTCACCGGCTCCAATGGGTTTGCCTTTGCCCCTTCCATTACCAAATCAGGCAATTCAATCCTGTATATCAACCCTCATGTCACCTTCTATTTCAGGCCCGAAGTGCATATGGTTTCTGATGAAGGTCTTAATGCCTATGGCGCCGTTACCTGGGGACAATTTTTCATCTACCAGGGCTTTAATGAATACTGTGGGTGGATTCATACCAGCAGTTATGTGGATGCGGCTGATACTTATGCTGAAAAAATATCCCAAACCGGGAAGAAATGGACCTATGCCTATGACGGGAAGAAAAAACCCGTTTCTAAGAAACTGGTCCAACTGGCCTACCGCACGGATGCTGGTTTACAGGTTAAAACCTTCACCACGCTCTATACCCATCACGGACCAATCATGGCTAAACGTCAGGATCAATACCTGAGTTTACGGGCCGATAACCGCATAGCCAACGGGTTGATCCAATGCTGGGAACGCACAAAGGCAACGGGACTGGAAAGTTTTCAGCGTACCCTGGAGCTTAAAGGAAACATTTCAAACAATACCGTATATGCCGATGCCCAGGGGAATATTGCCTACTGGCATGGAAACAGGATACCCAAACGCGATCCCCTGCTGGATTGGAGCAAACCCGTAGATGGTTCCAACCCAAAAACAGAATGGCAGGGCTTCCATGGCATCAATGAAACGGTTCATATCATCAACCCACCCAATGGATGGTTACAAAACTGCAACTCCACCCCCTTTACGGTGGCTGGAACAAATAGTCCCCGCAGGGAAAACTTCCCGGCTTATATGGCCCCCGACGGTGAAAATTTTCGGGGCATCAATGCGGTAAGGGTACTTGGTGAAAAAACGTCCTATACCCTGGATGATGTTATCAAAGCAGGATATGATACCCGGTTGGCCGCTTTTGAAGTACTGGTACCGGCCTTGGTCAAAGCCTTTGAAAATACCGTTTTGCCAAATGATACCTTGTTTGCCCATTTGGCTGGACCGGTTCAGGTTCTTAAACATTGGGATTACCGAAGCGGAGAAAATTCGATTGCCACTACCCTGGCCGTGGAGTGGGGTCAGCGATTATTGCCTGCTATCTTTCGCACCAACCTAATTGCCGATGATGAAGAGGACCAGGTTACCCGTTTTCGCCGCTTTGCGGAATCCGCTCCGGCTGAAGCCCTGCTTAACCCCTTGCTCGAAACATTACATGACCTGGAAAAAAGATTTGGGAAATGGCAAATAACCTGGGGTTCCATTAACCGGTTTCAGCGAATCTCACCCAATATCAATAATGTATTTGATGATAAACAACCCAGCCTGCCCGTTGGGTTCGCCTCCTCCACCTGGGGACAGCTTCCTTCCTATACCAGTCGGACCTACCCGGGTACGCAAAAAAGATATGGGGTGAATGGAAACAGTTTTATCTGCGCCGTTGAATTCATCCGAAATGCCAAACCGGGCGAGCCCAGGGTAAAAGCCAGGTCATTACTGGCAGGGGGAGAAAGTGGCAATCCAAATTCGCCGCATTTCTTCGATCAGGCTGGTATGTATGCAAAGGGGCAGTTTAAGGAAGTGCTTTTCTACAAAGAAGATGTTGAAAAAAATGCCAACAGGAAATATCATCCGGGAGGAAATTGAGATATTTTACCGCTAAGGCGCAAAGACGCAGAGAGGTAATAATATTTACTTTGAAATGAAATTCATATAGCAGGTTACGAAATAATCAATGATCTCTGCGTTCCTCTGCGTCCTCATGTTCTCTGCGGTGCAACCCCTAATACCCCATCAACCTCTCCACCATTTCCCCCAGGCGGCTCTTTGCTAAAAATTGCTTTTCCAATTCTATATTGAACGGCACCGGTGTATCCAATGAAGCACAACGCATCACGGGTGCATCTAATTTATCAAAACAATGTTCCCCTATCCAGGCGGCGATTTCTCCACCAATTCCACCGGTAAGGGTATCTTCATGCAGAACCAGAACTCGCCCCGTTCTTTTTACCACTTCCCGGATGGCGAAATAATCCAGCGGCTGCAAGGTGCGCAGGTCAAGGATATCAATGGATATACCGGGGTTATTTGACGCAAACTCTTCAGCCCAATGCACCCCTGACCCATACGTGATGATCGATACCTCGTCACCAACCCTCACCTGCCGGGCTTTCCCGATCTCCACTTCATAATATTCGGTGGGCACTTCGCCGCTTACGCTTCGGTACAAGGCCTTATGTTCAAAAAACAACACCGGGTTGGGGTCATTGATCGCGGCGATTAAAAGACCTTTTGCATCGGCCGGGGTTGAGGGATAAACCACCTTTAATCCGGGAACATGGGTAAACCAGGCCTCATTGCTTTGCGAATGAAATGGCCCCGCCCCAACTCCGGCTCCGGTGGGCATTCTTACCACTACATCCGCATTCTGCCCCCATCGATAGTGGATTTTTGCCAGGTTATTGACGATCTGGTTAAAGCCCACGCTTACAAAATCGGCAAACTGCATTTCCACCATGCTCTTAAATCCTTCGAGGCTCAGACCCAGGGCCGTACCAATGATGGCGCTTTCACAAAGCGGCGTGTTTCGCACCCGATCTTTTCCAAATTCCTGGACAAACCCTTCGGTTATTTTAAATGCCCCACCATATTCGGCTATATCCTGGCCCATTAATACCAGGTTCGGATGCTCCTGCATCGAAAGCCTTAATCCCTCCGAAATGGCATCGATCATCCGCAGTTCACCCTCGGGTCTTGTCGCCCGCAGGGGGCTATAGGTTTGAAGTCCAACCGGGCTATACACATCCCCAATTTCCTCTTCCTCATCCGGAATAATAACCGGGCTGTCAAACCCGATAGCCAGTTCTGATTCAATTCTTTCCTTAAACTCCTGCCGAATGGCTTCCATGGTCTCGGGGCTGCAAACCCCGGATCCGATCAGGTATTTTTCAAAATTCTCAATCGGGTCCTTCAATTTCCAGATCTCAAACAGGTCCTGGGGCACATACTTGGTGCCACTGGCTTCTTCATGACCCCTCATTCGGAAAGTCATGCACTCTATCAGGTAGGGTTTCTGGTGTTTGAGGCAATACTCCCTTACCCCTTTGATCGTATCATATACTGCCAGCACATTGTTTCCATCAATGGATATCCCTTCCATGCCATATCCCTTGGCTTTATCAACCAGGCTGATACACCGGTACTGTTCCTCCACCGGTGTGCTTAAACCATATCCGTTGTTTTCAATAATAAAAATGACCGGCAGGTCCCATACGGCTGCAACATTCAGGGCCTCGTGAAAATCACCTTCGCTGGTTCCTCCATCGCCGGTAAATGCCAGCGAAACCTTGTTCTCCTGTCTTAGTTTATAAGCCAGTGCCACCCCGTCGGCAATAGCCAACTGGGGACCCAGGTGCGAGATCATTCCACAGATATGATGCTCCCTGTTTCCAAAATGAAAACTCCGTTCACGCGCCTTGCTGTATCCATCCACCTGACCCTGCCATTGCTTAAATAGTTTATGAAGGGGCATATCCCGGGTAGTGAATACACCCAGGTTGCGGTGAAGGGGCATGATCCATTCATCGGGTTCAAGGGCAAGCGTGGCCCCAACAGAAATAGCTTCCTGGCCAATTCCGCTAAACCATTTGGAAATTTTTCCCTGCCGCAAGAGGACCAGCATTTTTTCTTCAATGAGGCGTGGCCAAAGCAAGCGGCGGTAGATCGTTAATAATTGATCGTCGGAGAGGTTCTTCCTGTCGAAATACATGGGACAAAAGTACCATGATTCCGGTGATTTTATCATTCCTGTTCCCGCTGTCTGTCTTCCTCCCTGAACAGAACGGAAGTGGTAAGACTGAGCAGAAAACTGAATAATACCCCATGCCAGAAACTGTCAATGGTAAAGCCCGGCACCAGGTTACTCGCAATGAGGACGGTAATTGTATTGATAAAAAACAAAAAGATACCGAGGGTCAATATGGTTATGGGAATGGTGACCACCACCAGGATGGGTTTCAGAAAAACATTAAGCAAACCCAATACCGCCGCAAACCAAATGGCGGTAAGATAATTGTCAACCTTTACCCCAGGCAACCATTGCGCCAGCAAAAAGGCTACAGCCGCCACTACCAATAATCGTAAGATGAGTTTCATACATTCAAGTTAAGCAAATATCATACTCATATCACCACCAATTCATACCAATCCTTTTCCTGGTAATAGCGATTGGCCAGTTCCATCAGTTCCGGGGCCCCTGTCGTTTTTATGGTTTTGATTGAATTATAAAAATATGATTCACCTAATCCATTCAGCAGGATATTCTTCCAGCGGGCCAGGATATGAAAAGGTCCGTCAAGATCGGATAAGATTGTTCCGATCATATAATTGCGTACCAGGGAAAGCTCCTCGTCATCGACGGGTTCTTCCCGTAGTGTTTTCATCTCTTTATATATCTCATTTACCGTGGCTTCACATACATCCCTTCCCGCCTCGGTGCTCACCACCAGGGCGCTAGACTGGATATGGTTTTGCATATAGCTATAAATGCCATAGGTATAACCCTTTTCCTCCCGGATATTGCTCATCAGACGCGAACCAAAAAAACCGCCAAAAAGGTTGTTTAAAACCTGCATCTTCATGAAATCGGGGTGATGACGGTTTGGAAAAGCTCGTCCCATGCGGATTGCCCCCTGTACACCATCCGGGTCATTGGTTATTCGGATCGGTTTGCCTCCTTCCGGAGATGGCTTCAGGTCATGAAACGGTATGGTGGATCGTTCGGGTTTGGATAGTGGCAAATGGCCAAACTGCTCATTCAGCAGGTGGGGAAGGTTGGCTGGCAATTTCCCGGCGGTGAAAATGATACACCGTCCTTCAGAATAGTATTTCTTATAAAATGCCACCAATTCATCCCGTTGCAGCACATCCAGGTCTTCGTGCCTGCTGTAAATTCCATAAGGATGTTTTTCGCCATAGATATAGGCATCAATAAGCCGGCTGGCGACAAATTCCGATTTTTTGAGATTGACCGTCAGCCGCTGTTTCATATTTTGCTTGAAAATATCCAGTTCTTCCTGCGGAAATACGGCGTCTGTCACCAGTTCTTTCACGAGGGGAAGCAACTGCCCGATATGTTTATCGAGACAATGCAGGGTGAGTGTACTGGTTTCATTATAACAGGACCTGTTGAAATGGGATCCGAAATACTCAAAATGCTCATTGATCTGAAAAGCCGTTTTAGTGGAGGTGCCGTTCTTTAACAGGTTGTTGGTGGCAGAGGCCACCAGGTTCTTTTCTTCATAGCTGTTTCCGGCAAAGAACACCCACTCCACCATCATCACTTCCTGGCTACCGGCATTGATGGCATACACTTCTATGCCATTGTCCAGTGTGTATCTTTCATAGGGCTTAAGGGTCAGGTGAAAATCAACGGCATCGACGATGGGAGGCGCTACTTTTCTATTGATCATGGGGTGGGTTCTCAGTTGTTGGAATAATAATAGAGCGTGTTGCTGTTTTCGGGTCTGAATATCTTACGGCATTCTTCCTGGATATCCTGAATGGAAACTTCCTGGTATCGCTCCAGTTCGGTATTCATCAGGTTGGCATCCCCCAGCAATTCATAATAAGCCAGGCTGCCCGCCCGGTTCATTACGCTCATGTCTTCAAAAGCGATCATGCTTTCAGTTTTGTTCTTTACTTTCTCTAACTCGGTATCCAAAATGGGGCCATCCTGCATTTCCCTGATCACAGCTTCAATTTCCGCTTCAGCGGTCTTCATATCGGTACCCTTGACCAGTTTCCCTTCAATCACCAGCAAACCGGCATCGGTGCTACCGGTATGATAACACTCGATATGGCTAAACATGCGTTTTTCCTTCACCAGGCGTTGAAAGAGACGGGATGAACCGCCACCACTTAACACCTCGGTAATAAGGTCGGCTGTGTAATACCGTTTGTCAAGGCGCGGATAAATATGCCAGCATTTATACAGGGCGTCGAGGGGAACATTGGCTTTTACCTCCAGGGTCCTCGCCCGTGTTTGCGGGGGTTCCTGGGGTAGCTGACGTTGGTATTTTTCGCCGGCGGGTATATCCCCAAACCATTTTTCCGCCAGCTCCTTTACTTTTTGGGTGGTTACCTGGCCTGCCACCACCAATATGGCGTTGGCCGGACAGTAATGTTTAAAGAAAAATCGTTTAACGTCATCGAGATTAGCCTGCTCAATATGCGAAAGTTCCTTTCCGATCGTCATCCACCTATAGGGATGGACCGAATAGGCCAGTTCCCGCATCTTATGCCAAACATCGCCGTAGGGCTTGTTGATATAATGCTCCTTGAACTCTTCCACCACCACTTTACGCTGTACATCGAGGCTTTTTTCGCTAAAGGCCAGCGAGAGCATCCTGTCGCTTTCGAGCCAGAAAGCCGTTTCCAGGTTCTCGGCCGGTAACTGGATATAATAGTTGGTTACATCATTGGTGGTGTAGGCGTTGTTCTCGCCACCGGCCATTTGCAGGGGCTCATCATATTCCGGAATATTTACCGAACCACCAAACATCAGGTGTTCAAAAAGGTGGGCAAATCCAGTCTGGGCAGGGTTTTCATCCCTGGCCCCCACATCATACATAACATTCACCACGGCCATGGGGGTGGAGGTATCGGGGTGGACAAGGACACGGAGGCCATTGTTTAAAACAAAACGGTCAAATTGGATCATAATACAAAAATAGCCCGGAATAAAGGATTTTCCTGTATCCTTGTTATCGGATGGATTTGATCTTAAACTCAAACTGGAGAAGATCCCCGTTGCGGGATACAACGATCTTGATCTTCTGCCCGGCATGCTGGAGTTCCTGTTTGAATTGTTGAAGATTCTGGCTGAAATTATTGTTGATGGCTACCACTTTATCCCCTTCCTTAAGCCCTGCTTCCTCGGCGGGTGATCCCTTTGCCACATCACCCAGGATAACCGAATTATCTTCAAAATAGAGCTCTACCCCGGTGTAGGAATAATCAAATATGTCATTATAGTGGCTATTGGGGGTTATATAAAACTCCCGGCGGTTATAATTGAGGATGATATTGAACCGGCGCATGAGATCATTGCCAAGAATCCCTGCCAAAAAGGGGTAGGATGTCAGGTTGTTTACATCATCAAAAATGAACGCGGGTACGCTTCGGAATTTATAGGGGCCGACTTTGATCTCTTTGATCACGGTAAGGTGCATATCCACACTACCGCCAAGTCCTTCCGCCTCTTTCACATAAAGCACCCTTTTACGATGCAGAAAACTGCTGTCTTCAATAAATTCCCGGGAGAGCAGGATACAGAGACCGGCGCCAATATCAAACAAAAAACGGGAGTAGGTGGTTATATCATCTTTGATCCGGGCATTTTGAACCGGTAGGGTGCGAAGCGCGGGTTCAAGCAGGCTTCCCCCTTTGGGGTACCTGAACCGGCCATTGGAATATACTTCGATCCGGAGACTGTCATAATTAATAGCCACGATATACTTGCTGAGAAATGAATAACCGACAATACCGTCTATCTTTTCTCCATACACACTGGTAAGGATATCGTAGTTATTCACATGAAAGTTGAGGGAGTCAACCACCAGACCGGGCAATTTGAATTTTCTGTTGTACAGGAACCCAACCTTCTTTAGTCCGCCGATACCGAGTACTGTTCTGTCGGATGGGGTGGGAACCAGGTTGAAGTTGACCACGGTAGTGGAATCCAGGGATATGCCTCCGCTTCCGGTATCAAGAATAAATTGAAGGGTATCTTTGAAGTTGTCAAATTGCCCCCGAAAAAGGATGACTCCTCCGGTGAGCAGCCTGAATGGGAAACTGGTGAGTTTTACCGATGGAGGATCAACAAATTGCTCCTGGGCCCTGGAAGTTGTAGTCAGGATAAAAGGTATAAGCAAGATGGCTAGCAACCGGCGCATGGTGCAATAGACGGATAGGTTAATCTAAATGCTGCTTTGTTCTTAAAGTTAAGACAGACCCGGCTAATTCCCTGGTTCTCTTTTCGTATTCCTTCTTGCTTATTCACTAATTTTGCCCCTTATCTGATTATGCACCTGCACGACCTTTATAACAAAGCCCTGAGTTTCGGGCACCTGGACGCCTCCGAAGGCCGGTTTTTATTTGAAAATGCCCCCCTTAATGAGCTTTCCTGGGTGGCCAATGAGTTGAGAAAAAAACAGGTCCCACATGGAAAAGTCACCTGGCAAATAGACCGTAATGTGAACACGACCAATGTGTGTGTGGCCAATTGCAAGTTTTGCAATTTTTATCGCATTCCCGGTCATGAAGAAGCCTATATCACCGATATGCCCACCTACCGGGAAAAGATCCGGGAAACCATCAAATATGGTGGCGACCAGTTGCTGTTACAAGGGGGCCACCATCCTGGGCTTGGTCTGCAGTTCTATGTGGATACCTTCCGACAGATCAAGGAAGAATTTCCCGATATTAAGCTCCATGCCCTGGGTCCACCCGAAGTAGCCCATATCACCAAACTGGAAAAAAGCACCCACCGTGAAGTATTGTCCGCCCTGAAAGAAGCCGGGCTGGATTCCCTTCCCGGTGCCGGCGCTGAAATCCTCGTTGATCGGGTGCGCAGATTGATCAGTAAGGGAAAATGTGGCGCCCAGGAATGGCTGGACATCATGCATGAGGCCCACAAACTGGATATCACCACCTCAGCAACCATGATGTTTGGTCATGTGGAAACACTGGATGAACGATTTGAACACCTGATCCGCATCCGCGAGGTACAAAGTCGTAAACCAGCGGAAGCCAAAGGGTTCCTGGCCTTTATACCCTGGACCTTCCAGGATGTGGATACCCTGCTGGCCAGGATCCGTGGGGTTCAAAACCTGACCACACCCGAAGAATACCTACGCATGATCGCCATCAGTCGCATCATGCTCCCAAATATCAAAAACATCCAGGCCAGTTGGCTTACCGTGGGAAAACAAGTTGCCCAACTCTGTCTCCATGGCGGGGCCAATGATTTTGGCAGTATCATGATCGAAGAAAATGTGGTAAGCGCCGCAGGTGCCCCGCACCGGTTTACCTATCGCTCTATGCAGGATGCCATCCGTGAAGCCGGTTTTGAACCCCAACTTCGGAACCAGCAATATGAATGGCGCCAATTACCGGAAACAATCGAGGAACAAGTCATTAACTACTAACGGGTAATCGCTTTGAGTTATTAGCGTTTAGCAGTTCGTTTAAAATAACAATGGATGAAGAACGTCTTTGCCACCTTTCGTAAGATCGCTTTTCTTGAAGGGCTTTCATTTCTGCTTCTTCTTTTTATAGCCATGCCCCTGAAATACCTGGCCAATTTTCCCATGGCCGTCACCGTTGTAGGTGGTATCCACGGGGTTCTCTTTATCGCTTTCCTGTATTTGGCCTGGGAAGTGAAGTCTGAGCACAAGAAAAATTTCTCCTGGCTGATAAAAGCTTTTCTTGCTTCCATCCTTCCATTTGGAACAATCATCATGGACAAACAGTGGAAACAGGAGGCAATTTCGGCTTAACCAATTCTTAACGGGGGGTTTTTTTCCGTTTGCAACCATTTAGGTACGGTTTTGGTCATAGTTCCGTACAAAATCAAATACGGAATTGAAGAAACAACCCTCTCTTCTTTTTTGTTTGCTGATGGATGCGGTCGGGTATGCAACTTATGCCCTGCCAATCCTTGGCGAGTTCGGCGACCTGCTCTGGGCGCCTTTGTCGGCCATGGTGTTCTACCGAACCTTTGGCGGCTGGAAAGGAGCCCTGGGCGGACTATTCAACTTTGCTGAAGAAGTGCTGCCGTTCACTGATTTCATCCCCTCCTTCACACTGGCCTGGTTATGGCAGTATGCAAGACAGGGGAAAAAGCCCGTTTTTAATCTGACACCATAAGTGAATCGATCAGCGATTTCACTTTTTCCCCTATGAGGTCCCGTACCTTATTGAATTCATCCGGCTCCATGTGCTTGGGATCGGGGATCTGCCAGTCTATGAACCGCTTGGCCGGCATCCAGGGGCAGGCATCCCCGCAACCCATGGTTACCACCGCATCAAAAGGGGCGTAAGGTTCCACCTCCTTTAGCGATTTGCTGTCATGCGTACTCAGGTCATACCCCAACTCCTTCATGGCGGCAATGGCTTTGGGGTTTACTATGCCCGAAGGTTTGCTACCGGCACTATAAGCTTCCACCTGACCGGCGCCGTGAATCCTGGCAAAAGCCTGGCTCATCTGGCTGCGGTTGCTGTTTTCAATACAGACAAATAGAAGTCGGATCATACTTAGCGTTATATATGGTTTGTAAAATGCTGAATAAATAAACTTCAAATTGATCTTATAAAAAGGGGGGGCTTGCCCACCCCCCTTCTTTTCTTTTAGCAGCAACCAAGGCCGCCGCAGCAGCCTCCATCGGCCTGGCTGATTTTCGTTTTGTTCATGGCTATACTATTTATGGTGAAAAAATACTTTAACAACAGCCACTGCCCGGTTCACAGGCTGGCTTGGTAGCAGAAACCGTAATGCTCTCGATCCTTACATTGCCATCCAGATAGGCTTTTACCTCCTCTACACTGAGGTATTTCAACAGAATATCCTCCGGAATGGCGATTACTTTTTCCTTCTGCAGTTTCAGGTTGCGGAAACCGGTTTCTTCAATCAATTGCAGATACTCCCATTTCTGAACAGCACCCGATACACAACCTGCGTACAACTCGGCGATCTCTTTCCACTTTTCAGGCATTTCTCCATTCAAGACAATGTCGGAAATGCAGAAATGACCTCCGGGTTCAAGACCCGGTATATTTC
>JAYRZH010000049.1:0-22167 GCA_041916555.1 Chitinophagaceae bacterium
CCGCCGAGTTGGAAAGGGCGCTCGAGTCGCTAACCACCCGGGGGTATTATTATTCCGATTGGGCGGCCAGTCGCATCTTTCAAAGCCTGTCCCCCGATGATGAAAACCCGGTCAATAACCTGCTGAGCAACCGGGAAAAGGAATTCCTTCGGTACACCTGTACTGAACTCACCTATAAAGAAATTGCAGAAAAAATGGTTTGCAGCCCGCGAACCGTAGAAAGCTACCGCGATACCTTATTTGAAAAACTGGGTGTTAAAACAAGGGTCGCGCTGGCTTTGTATGCGGTTAAGATCGGGTTACATAAACTTTGACAGGTACATCAAATCCGTTTAACCTCTGTATTCTTAAAACGGCCGCTGTCCGGAGCTTTTCCAAAACTCCTCCGGTACATCCCGCTGCAACAGGTATTTATAAAAGAAGGAATAAGATTCCGTGCGGTTATGGATTCCTTTCAATCCGCCAATCCCGTGTCTTTGACCGGGATAAACCATAAACTCAAACCTTTTTTTCAGGTCCTGTAGCTTATCAATCAGCATCAGGCTGTTTTGCATGTGTACATTATCATCAGAGGTGCCGTGGATAATCCGCAGGGTACCTTTTAACCGGCTGGCGTAATTCATTACGGAGGTCAGTTTGTATCCATCCGGGTTTTCCTGGGGTGTATCCATAAACCTTTCGGTGTAATGTGTATCATAGAACTGCCAATCGGTTACCGAGGCATTGGCCACGCCATGGGTGAAAACATCCGAACCATAGGTAAGGGCCATACAGGTCATATAGCCTCCGAAACTGCCACCGGTGATGCCAATGCGGTTGCTGTCCACCCAGTTTTGGTTACGCAACCAACGGGCACATTGCATATAATCTTCAATTTCATATTTGCCCAATTGACGATGGATAAAATCCATTCCCTTTTTACCAAAATGTCCGCTGCTCCGGTTATCAAAAGCCACCTGGATCAATCCTTCCTTCGCCCACCAAAGCTCCTGGGCCGAAGCACGCCATTGATCATAAACCGTACCTGCATTGGGCCCGCCATAGATGCTGGCGAGAACCGGATATTTTTTATTGGGGTCAAAATTGAGGGGGTAGGTAATGCGAACCGGAAGATCAAAAAGCCCGTCGGCCGATTTTACCCGGATGATCTCCGTACGGGGTTTGGCATAAGCCTCAAATTCTTCCCCTTTGGCATTACCCAGTTCGCGGATCTGTTTCCCTTTTATATCTACCAACACCATGGTATTCGGGGTAGATACATTTGAATAGGTGGTGATGAAGTATTTGTTGTTCGGGGACAGGTTCATGCCGGCAAAACTGTATTCCCCAAACGAGTGGCGGGTGATCTTCTTGCCATCAAAGCTGGCTGAATAGAGATCATACCGCGCACTGTTTTCCTTTCTGGCGCTGAAATAGAGGGTCTTTTTCTTTTCATCGACCTTGAATATGGAACCAACCGTGAAATCACCCTGGGTAATGCGGCTGATCTCCTTTCCGGAAAGGTCGTGCAGGTAAAACTGGTCATATCCGCTCTTGTCACTTTTTAATATAAACCCATTCCCGGAGGGCAGAAACTCAAAGCGGTCGGTCTGGTCCAGGTCAATCCAGGTTTTTTGAGATTCTTCATACACAAGTTTTTTATTCCCGTCAGCCAGGTTTACATCATACACTTTCAGGTTGTCTTGCCCCCGGTTCATCCATAAAACCCAGAGTTGGTTTTTGGGGGTCCATACCGGGGTGCCAAAATACTGGTCATCCTTTTCATTAAAATCAGCCCATTTTACCTGTTTGGTCCCTATATCCACCAGCCCGATCCTTACTTCCGGATTGGGGTCTCCGGCCTTGGGATAATGCTCGTTTTCCAGGTATCCATGTTGGTCTTTGATTACATAAATAGGAAAGGTGGGTACTTTGGAATCATCAAATCGCATAAAGCAGATGCTTTTGCTATCGGGGCTCCACCAGAATGCTTTGTATTGGGAGCGGCGACCCAGTATTTCTTCAAAATATACCCAGGAGGCATAACCGTTTTTGATGTTTTCACTGCCATCGGATGTCAGGCGGGTTGATTGTTCGGTGGCCACATTCATTACATACAGGTCATTATTCAGGGTATAGGCCGCCCAGTTTCCATCCGGAGAAAGGGTGAGGTTTTTGGCTCCGGAGGGGGAAGCCATGTCCTTTGACGTCTTGGTGGAGGGGGCAGTGGTATAGGGTACTGCCTTCCCCGTTTTAACCTCAACGGAAAACAGCTTCATTTTTCCATCTGTTTCATCCTTGCGGTTTTCTATATAGTGGTCATCATCCAGCCATTCCCTGATCTGCGGCAGAGGTTTTGAAAGTTTGATGGGGGCGTTCTCAAATGCCTGTTGATAACTTACTTCTTTGGTCTGGCCCATAACCAGCAGAGAAAGGAGTGTCAGTGGGAATAAGAGGGATCGTTTCATTATGTCAAGTTGTGTGTGTTGCGAAATAGCTTAACGTACTTCCTGCATTTCCACCAGTCGCCGATAAAAACCATTCAGGGCGATCAGTTGATCATGGTTGCCTCGTTCTACGATTCGGCCTTTTTGCAGTACAATGATCTCATCGGCATGCCGGATCGTGGAGAGCCGGTGGGCAATGACAATGCTCGTCCGGTTCTGCATCATGTTATTAATGGCATCCTGCACCAGTCTTTCACTTTCGGTATCAAGGGAGGATGTTGCTTCATCAAGGATCAGGATCGGAGGGTTCTTTACCAGGGCCCTGGCAATGGTCAACCGTTGTCTTTCACCACCACTCAGCTTGGAACCACGATCACCAATATTGGTATGGTAACCGTTTTCCTTTTGCATGATGAATTCATGCGCGTTAGCTACTTTGGCTGCCTGTTCCACTTCTTCCTGGCTGGCATGCGACATGCCAAGTTTGATATTGTTGGCGATGGTATCATTGAACAGGATGGGTTCCTGGGTAACGATACTCATAAGCTGTCTGACAGAATGAAGAGAATAATCACGGATATTGACCCCATCGATCAGTACCTCACCCGCTGTTACATCATGAAAGCGGGGAACCAGGTCGGCCAGGGTGGATTTACCGGCACCAGATGAACCAACCAGGGCTACGGTCTTGCCTTTTTCAATCACCAGGTTGATATCGTCAAGGATCACGGCATCTTCATAGGCGAAACGCACATTTCTGAACTCGATCCTGTCCCTGAACTGGTCAATGATCTTTCCCTGAGGGTTGTCATCAACCGTAACCGGGGTGTTCAGAATCTCTTCGATGCGACCAATAGCCGCGGTGCCTTTTCGCATATTGCTAAAGGAAGTGGAAAGTGTTTTGGCCGGATTGATCAGGTTGTAAAATATCCCAAGGTACCCGATAAAAACAGAGGCCTCCAGCGCGATCTCCTTATTCAGGATGAGACGACCGCCAAAATAAAGGACCCCGCAAAACAGGGCCACACCCATGACTTCTGAAAGAGGGGAGGCCAGGTCGCGGCGAAAGCTGATCTGGTTTTTGGAATGCAGGAGTTCTTCGTTGGTTTGAAAGAATTTTTGCCTCAGGATCTTTTCAATATTAAAGGCCTTGATCACCCGTAATCCGCCCAGGGTTTCATCCAGGGTGGAAAGTGTTTCCCCAAATTTATCGGCAACCCGTTGAGAGTGCTTCTTAAGCGAACGGGTAATACGTCCGATCACAAGCCCCAGCACAGGAAGTACGAGGATGATAAAGGAGGTCAGTTGGGGGCTGATATAAAACAAAAAGGCCAGGGTCATGAGGATGGTCATGGGGTCGCGGATCCACCCTTCAAGGGTACCCACCACCGAGGTTTCCACTTCGGCTACATCCGTGGTCATCCGGCTCATGAGGTCCCCTTTTCTTTTTTCATTGAAGAAACCTATGGGCAAGCGTAGTATCTTATCGTAGAGGTCTTCACGGAGTTTATTGACCACCCGGTTTTTGAGCGGGTTTAAAACATAATAGGAAAGATAGAGGGTCAGGTTTTTAAGGAAGATAAAGATCACCATCAGGATACAGATAAAGCCAAGGGTAGGGATCTTTCCTTTTTTTCCGATGGAATCCAGGAGGAAGGTCTTGATCCACTGGATAAGTGGGTTTGAGGAAGTTTGGGTAATGGTACTGCAATCGGCACACTCCGGTTTGGGGTTCATGAAGATCAGGTCGAAAAAGGGCATCAGCATCCCGATCGAAACGATGGAGAATGTAATGCTCAGTAGAATAAACAGAAAATAGAGGACGATCTTCCCTGAATAGGGCGACAAGTACCTGAAAATCCGGGAATATTGTTTCATTCGAACCTTAAAAGGAGCAAAGTAACTAATTTTACCATGAATAAACGGGTGTATATGAAGGAAGGCAAAAGACAAAAGCAGGTGGGAAGCCTGATCAATAAGGAAATCAATGATATCCTCCAGCGTCTGGGATTGTCCATGATCGATGGGGGAATGGTTTCGGTTTCGGCGGTCAGGGTTACGCCCGACCTGCTTGAGGCCAGGATCTACCTGAGCTTTTTTAAGGTGGAAAACCCCGGGGCTGCGCTTAAGCGGATCGAAGACCGTGGCTGGGAAATCAAGAAGGAACTGGCCAACCGGGTAAAAGGACAGTTGCGCCGCATGCCCGAACTAAAGTATTTTGCCGATGACACCCTGGACCATGTTTTCCGGATGGAAGAATTATTCAAAAAGATCCGGGATGAGGAAGACGGATCAGCCAAACAATAACCCCAAATACCTTGCATTTTCTCTTTGCCTGGCGCTATTTTAAAGCCAAGAAGACCACCAATGCCATCAATATCATTGCCTGGATCAGTATCCTGGCCATGATGCTCGGTACCGCGGCCCTGATCCTGGTATTGAGTGTATTCAATGGGTTTGAGGGTTTGGTCAAATCCCTCTATTCTTCTTTTTATACGGACCTCAAAGTGTTTCCGGCCCAGGGAAAGGTATTAAGGCTTTCCCCGGCTCAATTGGAACAGATACGAAAACTCGATGGGGTAAAGGCTTTTTCCCTGGTAGCGGAGGAAAAAGCGCTGGTTCAAAATGGGGAGTTTCAGTCGATCGTCATGCTCAAAGGGGTGGACAGCTCCTATTACCGGGTAGCCGGAGTGGCTTCGAATACAGTGCGGGGTACGTTTACGCTGGGCAATGAGGTAAATCCCGCCTTGGTACTGGGCGCCGGGGTGGAGAATGCCCTTCATGTTATGGCAGATCGAAACCTGCTACCCATGACCGTGTATTTGCCGGATAAACAAGCCGGTGTGAATACCGACCTGATGCGTTCTGTCCGTTCGCAAAACGCGGTGCCAACCGGGGTATTCATGATCCAGAAGGATTTTGATAATAAATACGCCATTACCAATCTTGATTTTATCCGTCAGATGAGTGGTTTAGGGGCCGATGAGGCCGGGGCTTTGGAAATAGCGCTGACTAATCCCGATGCGGCCAATAGAAAAATGAATGAGTTGCAGGATATACTGGGCAAAGACTACAAGGTGTTGACCAGGTACCTTCAAAACAAAGACCTCTATTCGGTCATGCGTGCTGAAAAATGGGTCATTTATGCCATTCTTTGCCTGATATTGGTGGTTGCGGCCTTTAATATGATCGGGGCGCTGACCATGCTGGTGCTGGAGAAAAGAAAGGACACCATGGTATTGAGGGCCCTGGGGGCCAATGCCGGGTTTATCCAGCGCATTTTTATCAATGAAGGGTTCCTGCTGGCGCTAATAGGGGGTGGTTTGGGGATGCTGACAGCTCTGATCATTGCTTTAGGGCAACAACATTTTCATTGGTTAAGTCTGGGGGGAGGTTCTTTTTTGATCGATTATTTTCCGGTGGAATTACACCTGACCGATTTCATACTGGTAGGCGCCACTGTTTTCCTTATTTCTTTATTGGCCTCCTGGATACCGGCAAGCAGAGCGGTAAGAGAAGAGGAGGAGTTGAGGTATTAAAAGAAAAAAGGAATAAGGAGTTTTTGTACTTCCTTATTCCTTATTTAGTAATTACTTGTTTCTTAAACCTGATTTCAATAATCACCCAGGGTCTCCGGCAACTGGGCCAGGGCTTTGGCCAGTTGTTCATCGTTGGGGGCAATGCCATGCCATTCGTGGGTGCCTTCCATGAAATCGACACCTTTACCCATTTGGGTCTTCATCAGGATGACAACGGGTTTGCCTTTTCCACGGAAAGATTTGGCTTCTTCCAGTTTGGCGGCGATGGCTTCGGGGTCGTTCCCATTTTCAAGAACAAGAACCTGCCAGCCAAACGCTTCAAATTTGGCGCCCAGGTCACCAAGGCTCATGACCTTGCTGGTTGGGCCATCAATTTGCTGACCATTCCAGTCAACGGTAGAGATCAGGTTGTCCAATTTATGGTGTGCCGCGAACATGATAGCCTCCCAATTCTGTCCTTCTTGTAATTCTCCGTCACCATGTAGAGAAAACACGGTAGTATTTTCCCCGTTAAGTCTTTTGGTCAGGGCGGCGCCGATCGCCACGCTCATTCCTTGTCCGAGTGATCCGGAAGCGATCCTGATTCCGGGGAGATGCTCGTGTGTGGCGGGGTGACCCTGGAGTCTGGAATTAAGTTTGCGGAAGGTAGCCAGTTCTTTGACCTCGAAATAGCCGGCCCGGGCCAACGTGCTGTAATACACGGGAGATATATGGCCATTGGAGAGGAAAAACAGGTCTTCACCCTTGCCATCCATGCTAAAATTGGGGTCGTGTTTCATTACCCGGAAGTAAAGGGCGGTGAAGTAATCCGTACAGCCCAGGGAACCACCCGGGTGACCGCTGGCACAGCCATGGACCATTCTAACGATATCCCTTCTGATTTGCGATGCTATTTCGGTAAGTGCTGCCATTTTTTAAGGAGATTTTAAACTTTTTATAATAAATCAAATCAAATAGTCGTTTTTGGAGATGGTGCAAATGTCTGTTTTTTTTGAAAATACCACGCATTTGCCCCAAGTAAATTCCGGCCCGATTGCCAATATCCTTGTGATAATCACATATGTGCATTAAAAAAGTTCACCAGTGATTCCTGATCTTGGCGGTTGAAGCCTATTTTTGCAACCAATTCCGGTTATTTCTAGATTGTAGCCACCATCCAATTATCCAAAAACCACCGGCTACTATCGGCCAAATAACGGACCAAACGTAAGGACTTTATGACTACGACAACTTTACTGCTGTTTTATTTTTTTATTGCCGCTTCAGTATCGTTTCTGATCAATTACCTCTTGCTCAAATTTTCCTTTAATCTTGGTTCCCGCAATAATATCGCTTTCAAGCAGGTTCGCTGGTCTTCGCATGTAAAACCTTCTGTAGGCGGAATTTCCTTTTTCATCGTTTTCCTGATCTCCATTGCCATCATCGGGATGATTCCCAAAGCGCAGAATTTTGTGATGGACAAACAAATGGTTGGTATCATGGCCGCATCCACCCTTGGTTTTCTGATGGGGCTGGCCGATGACGCTTATAATACCAATCCCCTGATCAAATTCCTGATGCAGGTTTCCTGTGCCGTGATCCTGCTGGTGTGTGGGATCAAGACCAATATTTCAAATATTGAAGCCATCAATGTCCTTTTCACCATTACGTGGGTGGTAGGATTGATGAATTCGATCAATATGCTTGACAACATGGATGCCATCACAGGCTCTGTTTCCTCCCTGATCATTGCAGGTTTGATCACCGTGGCCCTGGTCTCGGGGAATGTGTCCGGCAACTTATACCTCTATCTCCTGGTTGGGGTTCTGGGCTCCATTATTGGATTCCTTTATTTCAACTGGAGCCCTTCCCGGATTTATATGGGGGATACCGGTAGCCAGTTCCTGGGGGTATTTCTGGCCTCCACAAGCATACTTTACTTCTGGCAATTCAACGATGGTAACCAGGGTGTTTTCCAGATCAAACCTTTTGTGATCCCCGCCCTGTTCTTTATCGTCCCCCTGATCGATACCACCACGGTTACCATCCGCCGGCTCATGAAAAAACAATCCCCTTTTGTTGGCGGGAAAGACCATATTACGCATCACCTTGCCTACTTAGGGTTAAAAGACCGTCAGGTGGCCTATGTCCTGATCGGCACCAGCCTGCTTTCATTCCCCATCGCTATATTGCTGATGACCGGAATTATTCCCTGGACCGCCGCCGCGTCACTGGGTATTCTTGGTTATGTGGTTGCCCTGTTTCTGGTGTTCCAGTGGCTTTATATCCTTGGCGCCCGTAAACAAAAAGCCCGTCAGAAAGAAGAAAGGGCCATTCCGAAGATCACTAAAGATTCTTATACCTACCAGGTAGAGAAAATTCCTGTTAATAGTTGAGTTTTAACGCAAAGACCGTAAGCCGCCGGCACGACCCATGGGGTTAACCTGCGTCTTCGTGGTCTTGCCGTAAATCCCATTTCACTCAACAAATTTTTCCTAAATTCGCTTTCCCAAATTTCACTACTATGTCAGAAGATGTTTCCAGTATTATCGGGTCTTCCGAAGACTCCATGAAGAAAGCGATCTCCCACTTAGAATCAGAACTCACCAAAATACGGGCCGGTAAGGCCAACCCCCAGATGCTTGACGGTTTGGTGGTTGATTATTATGGCTCACCCACCCCACTCAGCCAGGTGGCCAATATTAGCGTGCTGGATGCCAGAACGCTTAGTATTCAACCCTGGGAGAAGAATATGCTCCAACCCATCGAACGCTCCATCATTGCGGCAAACATCGGTATCACACCCCAAAATGACGGGGCTGTTATCCGCCTTTTCCTGCCCCCGCTTACCGAAGAGAGGCGCAAGGAACTGGTAAAACGTTGCCATGGGGAAGGAGAACATTCCAAGGTTGCTATCCGGAATATCCGCCGCGAAGCCATTGAACTCATCAAAAAGCTTCAGAAGAATGGATTGAGCGAAGATGTATCCAAGGATGCCGAGGAAAACATTCAGCAGGTGACAGATAAATTCATCTCTTTGGTTGACAAGCACCTTGCTTCCAAAGAGAAGGAGATCATGTCTGTTTAAAATTCCCCGTTTCAACTAAAGGTAAACTATCGCCGCGCCAGGTACACCCCGCTCAGAATAATGAGCAGGCAGGCTATCTGTACCAGGGTGATTATTTCCCCATCGATCATTCCCCAAATGATGGAGATAAAAGGGATGCCATAGGTAACCAGGGAGGCGAATAAGGCCCCGGCATTTTTCACCAATACATAGAACAGGGCGGTGGCAATGGCGCTGCCTACAATACCTAATATGGCAGACGCGATGAGGGAATATTGAACAGCCTTATCGCTAAAAGGCAGGTGAAGAATATCTTGTTGCCAAAGCACGATAGCTGTGGGAATAACCATGAAGGATAGGGAAACTGTAGCCAGGTGTACCGGGTTTACCTCGCGGAGGTATTTGCTTACAATGTTTACATTGGTGCCATACAAGGCTGTGGCAAGTACGATCCATCCGGCATATTCCAGGTTATCAAAACGGATACCGGATCTTGATAAAGTGAGCAGACATAAGCCGGCAAAGCCTACCAACACACCCAATATCTGTTGCCGTTTGACCGTATTCCGGAAGACGACCATCCCGATCACCACCACAAAAAGCGGTGTCAGGGAATTGAGTATCCCGGCCAGGGAACTATCCACCTTTTTGGCAATGGCTCCGGCAAAAAGATAGGCGGGAAACAAATTGCCAAACAGGGCGGAAAGAACAACCAGGTGCATTTTCCGAAGGGGGATATGCCGGATATTAAAGATGGCCAGGGGAACAAATACCAATCCGGCCGCAAATATCCTGACCGACGCGATTTGAACCGCATTCAACCCTTCCTTGCTCCATTTCATCAGGATAAAAGAACTTCCCCAAATTATACAGAGCAGAACAAAAATGAGCCAATTGGCAAACCCTTTGCTGGAATTCATTAGCCGGCAAAATTCTACAATCAGGTTCAAACCGGCGAAACTTTTTTATATTCGGTCATAAACCCTTTTCATGGCAAACCAACTGTCGGCCTTATCCACACGCGCCCCCAAGGACTTTGATAAAGAGAGCACCAAAAAAAAGACCCGGGAATTACTCGATAAACTGGATGACCTTCAGAACCTTCTGTACGCGGAAAGCAAACATTCCGTGCTTGTGGTCATCCAGGGAATGGATGCCAGTGGAAAAGACGGGGTCATTCGCAACGTATTTGGCCAAATGAACCCCCAGGGGGTTACCGTAAAGTCATTCAAAGCCCCCACCCCGGAAGAATTAGCCCATGATTTTCTGTGGCGTGTGCACAGCCAAACCCCCGGGAAAGGCATGATACAGATATTTAACCGCTCCCATTATGAAGACATCCTGGTCACCCGAGTACATGGCTGGTGCGATGATGCCACGGCCAAAAAAAGAATGAAAGCCATCAATGATTTTGAAAACCTTATTGCCGAACATAACCATACCCATATCCTGAAATTTTACCTCCATGTTTCCCCGGAAGAACAACAGGAGCGGCTCCAGGAAAGACTGCATGACCCCGCAAAAATGTGGAAGTACAATGAAAAAGACCTGGAAGAAGCCAAGAAATGGAAAGACTATATGAAAGCCTATGAAGATTGCTTTAAATATTGCAATGATGTTCCCTGGGTTATCGTACCTGCCGACCAAAACTGGTACAAAGAATTTGTAATCGCATCCCACCTCTACAACCTGCTGAAAGGATTGGATATGAAATACCCAGGTCTGAAGAAATAGTTTTCCCCGCCAAATACCTGGCTCGGGAACTTATGGTAACTTTATCTAATATTTAATAACACCAAAAACCAACCATTATGGGCATGTTAAAAGAATTCAAAGAGTTTGCCGTAAAAGGCAATATGATCGACCTGGCGGTAGCCGTAATCATCGGCGGTGCCTTTGGCACCATCATTTCATCCCTGGTGGATGATGTGATTACCCCCTTGTTGCTGACCCCGGCGCTTGAGAAACTCAACGCCACGGATATTGACCAGTTGACCTGGGGCGCGGTCAAGTATGGCAAGTTCCTGTCTGCCGTGATCAAATTTGTGGTGATCGCATTTATCTTATTCCTGGTTGTAAAGGCCATGAACACCATGAAGAAAAAAGAGGAAGCGGCACCTGCTGCTACACCTGAAGATATCACCTTGCTCCGGGAGATCCGGGATGCTTTGAAGAAGTAATGATATACGCGGATTACACGGATCATTTGGTATTCGTGTAATCCGCGTAATCAAAATAACAAGTTCACAATTTCAACACTATGAAAAAGACTTTATTCTATTTATTCCTTATCATTAGTTCGCTTACCCTTTCTGCTCAGGATGCCACGGTGAAAGAACTTCAGTCGGCCAGTAAAAAAGAAGTGAAAAGCCTGGACAGCACCGGTTGGAAAAGAGGCGGAACCCTGCTCATCAATCTCAATCAGGGTTCGCTGAGTAACTGGGCTGCCGGTGGCGAACAAAATACGTTTGGGATCAATGGGCTGTTTAGTTATTCGGTACAATTCAAAGGGGAAAAAGACTCCTGGGACAATTTTTTTGAACTGGCCCTTGGTTTCCAAAATGCCACCAGCTTCAATAAATTCAGGAAGATCGATGACCGGATAGATATCACCAGCAAGTATGGCCGGAAAATTGGCAAGAGTAAGTGGTCGTACGGACTGCTGGCCAACCTGTTTACCCAATCCTTGCCCGGCTATAAATATGAGGCCACATCGGAAACCAAGATCTCCAATTTCTTTTCACCCGGGAAGATTCTCCTGTCACCGGGTTTCAATTATCAACCCAATGATAAATTCTCTCTATTTATATCTCCTGCGACAGCGCGTTTGCTATTAAAAACCGATCCGGATTTTCTTAACCAGGATCTTTTTGGAGTAGCTGCCGGTGATAAATCATATATGGAATTGGGCGCTTTTGCCACCGCCCGTTTTACCACTCCGCTGGCCAAGTGGGCCACCTATACGGCAAGACTTGATCTCTTTAGCAATTATCGCAGGAACCCGCAAAACGTTGACCTGTTGATGACCAACCTGCTAACCATGAAGTTTAGCAAGGCCCTGGCCACGAATATCAGCCTGGATATCCTTTATGATGATGATGTGATTAAGCGCACCCAGTTAAAGCAGATTTTAGGGGTGGGGCTGACCCTCAGTTTATAGTAGATAATCGGCTGATAATTAGTAGGTTCTGAAAAATTAACCATTTCATCCGACGAAAGGAATAAACCATTATCTTTGGCTTCGGCCCGAGAAAGCCGTCTTTACAAAAACAACTAACTGTATGAGAAAATTTATTTTTACATTCTCTGTACTATTTATTTCCTTTTCATTACTGGCTCAGACTAAGACGACAAAGAAGAAGAACGAACATTGGAAACACAGTGGGTTCCTTTCACTGGCTATTGGTCAAGGTGGCAGCCGCAACTGGGCTCCCGGTGCCGAGCGTTTTTCCTTTCAGGGTACCGCCCGCGTTTACTGGCTTTCTCAATACAAGGATGGCCGTCATGGTTGGGATACTTATGCCGACCTCGCCTATGGCATGCAAAACAGCACCACAACCGGAGTACGCAAAACACAGGATAAGATCGATGTGGTTTCCAAATACGGATATTCCATCAGCAAGAAGGTAAACCTTGCCGGCTGGTTTAATATGCGCACCCAGTTTAGCAATGGGTATGATTATATCGAAAGCCCCAAGAGAAGGATTTCCGGTATCATGGCCCCCGGTTACATTACCGTTGCCCCCGGATTTGAATGGAAGCCCTGCAAGTCGGGTGACCTTTCCCTCTTCTTTACCCCGGCCTATGCCCGCCTGATCGTAACCACCAACCGTCCTTACAGCTATAACTACCAGGGCGGTGTAAAACCCGATGGTTCTACCGAGCGCTCACTGGCTGAGAAATATGGGGTTGACCCCGTTCGCAAAGTGGATGGTGAAGTAGGCGCCATGGTTTCGGCTGCTTATGACAAAAAAGAACTCTTCAAAAATGTTGGCTTCCGTGCCCGCGTGGATGTATTCTCCGATTATATCGATCGCGAACCCTGGAATATGGACGTATTCCTGAACAGCATGGTGACCATGAAAGTGAATAACTGGCTGAAAGTCACCTATAGCTTTGACATGATCTATGATGATGACCAAAAGCAATTTGGCGCCCTCCGCAATAAACCCGCCGCCCAACTTCATTCCATGCTGGGTGTTGGATTGGGAGTGAAACTTTAATTAGTTGAATGGGTGAATAAGTGAATGGGTGAATGGTGAATAGTGAATGGTGAATATCTGCCGCTCACTGCTCACTATTCACCCATTAACTATTCACTTATTCACTATTGACTTATTCCCCTTTCCCCCTAACTTTGTTCATCCCGTTATTCGCGGGATTTTTATTTTTACAGCCAAACCTGTAGCGAGTGAACAACGAAACGTACCAGATCAAACTTCCCCAATTTGAAGGGCCCTTTGACCTGCTTCTATTCTTTATTGAAAGGGATGAATTGGATATTTACAATATTCCCATCACCAGGATCACCAATGAGTTTCTGGACTATATCCATGGCCAGGAACAGTTGAATATTGAATTGTCAAGCGAGTTTATCCTTTTTGTATCCACCCTGATGCGCATCAAGGCAAAAATGCTGTTGCCCCGCAAGGAACTGGATGAGCAGGGGAATGAGATCGATCCTCGCCAGGAACTGGTAAACAAGATCCTGGAGTATAAAAAATACAAGGAGGCTGCGGCTGAAATGGCTGAAATGGAAGCCATTCGTATGCTGATGGTTAAAAGAGGGAATATTCAGCGGGAACTGACCGGTATAGGAGAAGAGGAAGGGGAAGGCACGGAAATTCAAACCGTCACCCTGTACAAACTCATGAAGGTGTTTGAACGGGTTATGCAGAAACTGCATGACCGGAACAACAAGCCGGTCCACACCGTTACACGTTATCAATACACCATGGAAGGGAGCCGCGACCAGATGCTGGAGCAGGCGCGTGAAAACAAAACCATGGCTTTTGAAAAGATATTTGAACAATGTGAAAACCGTGTCCATGCCATCTTTACCTTTCTGGCCATTCTGGAACTGGTACAACAAAAATTCCTGAAGATCATGATCGGTGAGGGACGGAATAATTTCATCATTGAATACAATGAACCGGAAAACCGGATCGCGGAACTGGAGGCGGAACGTCTGCCCGAAGGACCGGCAACATCCTGATCAATTCATTTTTAAATATTATAACCAATGAAAAGTTACGCTACCGCCAACTGGCAAGGATCCGGCAAAGAAGGATCTGGCACCCTTACTTCTAAATCTAAAGTACTGGAGAATACCTCCTATGATTTCCGCAGCCGTTTTGAGGATGGTACTTATACCAACCCCGAAGAACTGGTAGCTGCCGCCCATGCCGGTTGCTTTTCCATGAAATTGAGTTTTGTACTTGGCGCCGCCGGCTTTACCCCTGCCAGCATTGACACCAAGTGCACCATTACCCTCGAAAATGGAGCTATTACCAATAGCCACCTGGAAGTTAAGGCCTCGGTTCCCGGTATTGATGCCGCTAAATTCGCCGAATGTGCCGCCGATGCCAAAGCCAATTGCCCGATCAGCAAACTGCTGAATACGGATATCAGCATGGAAGCAGGGCTGGTGTAAGAGAGGAATTTTGGGTTGGAACCGCAGAGGCGCAGAGATTTTTTTTTTCTCGCAGGGCGCGCAAAGTTGAAACATTCGTAGCGATCGTTGCCTCTTAGCGTACGCAGCGAGAAACCTACAAACGCTGTGTCTCTGTGGTTTTAGTTTAAAGCGAGGTTCTTATATCACGGTAACTTTCTCCCCCATCATTTCGCGCACGGCGTCAACGATAGCCTGTGCATCATAACCACACTCTCTGTAAAGTTCCTTTAATGTACCATGTTCTACGATGCGGTCGGGGATACCCAGGATCCGGATATCATTTTTGTATCCGTGTTCGGCCATGAATTCCAGAATGGCTGAACCAAATCCGCCGGTTACGGTGCCGTCTTCCACAGTCACCAGTTTGGGGTAGTGTTGGCAAATATGGTGAAGTAATTCTTCGTCAAGTGGTTTTACAAAGCGCATATCAAAATGACCGGGGTTAAGACCGTCATTTCTTAGTTCACGAATGGCCGAGGAGGCAAAATTGCCCGGGTGACCAAGGGATAGGATGGCTATTTCTTTTCCTTCGCGCAGGGTGTGTCCTTTGCCGATGGGTACTTCCTTCATTTCGGTACGCCATTCAGGCATAACCCCTTCGCCCCTGGGATAACGGATCACCATGGGTATCTGGGTGGACTCCAATTGAGCGGTAAACATCAGGTTCCTCAGTTCGCTTTCATTCATCGGGGCACTGATCACCAGGTTGGGGATACAGCGCATGTAGGCAATATCATAGGCCCCGTGGTGGGTAGGTCCATCTTCTCCAACGAGTCCGGCCCGGTCGAGACAGAACACCACCGGCAGCTTCTGAATAGCCACATCATGGATCACCATGTCATAGGCCCGCTGCATAAAGGAGGAGTAGATATTACAGAATACCCTCAATCCCTGGGTGGCCATACCGGCGCTGATGGTTACGGCATGCTGCTCGGCAATGCCAACATCAAAAGCGCGGTCGGGCATCTTTTCCATCATGATCTTCAGGGAGCATCCGGAAGGCATGGCAGGGGTGATGCCAAATACTTTATCGTTTTTCTCCGCCAGTTCCACCATGGTATGTCCAAATACATCCTGGTACTTGGGGGGCTGGGGGAGGTCGTAGGTCTTTTTTTGAATCTCTCCGGTGATCTTATCAAAGAGTCCGGGGGCGTGCCATTTGGTCTGGTCTTTTTCAGCCAAGGCATATCCCTTACCCTTAACGGTAACGATATGTAGGATCTTGGGTCCGGGGATATTGCGAAGGTCACGCAGGGTATCCACCAGTTTGGCGATATTATGCCCGTCTATCGGGCCAAAATACCGGAGTTTAAGCGATTCAAACAGGTTGCTGCTCTTATTTACCATCCCTTTTACGCTGGCTTCCAGTTTGCTGGCCATTTCCCGGCTGAAGTTCTTTCCTACCGGTAATTTGCCCAGGGCATTCCAGACATCATCACGGATCTTATTGTAGGTATAGGAGGTGGAAATATCGGTGAGATAGCTTTTTAAGGCCCCTACATTGGGGTCGATGCTCATGCAGTTGTCATTCAGCACAATCAGCATATCGGCATCGGTAACACCGGCATGGTTCATGGCCTCAAAGGCCAGTCCGGCAGTCATGGCGCCATCGCCGATCACGGCAATGGATTTCCGGTCCTTTTCCCCTTTGTAATGGGCAGCCATGGCCATACCGAGTGCCGCGGAAATGGAGGTGGAAGAATGGCCTACCCCAAAGGTGTCGTATTCACTTTCCGATCTCTTAGGGAAGCCGCTTAAACCCTTGTATTTGCGGTTGGATGGAAAATTATCACGCCGGCCGGTCAGAATCTTATGCCCGTAAGCCTGGTGCCCCACATCCCAGACCAACTGGTCATAGGGGGTATTGTAAACATAATGAAGGGCAACCGACAGTTCCACCACACCCAAACTGGCCCCAAAATGCCCCCCATGAACGCTGACCACATCAATGATGTATTGGCGCAGTTCATCGCATACCTGGTGCAATTTCTCACGGGGGATCTTTTTAAGGTCCTCCGGGGAGTTTATGGTTCGCAGGAGCGGTCCGGGGGTAATTTCCATTAATGGCGATTTAAACGGCGTAAAATTAAGGTTTTGTACCAGTTATAGGGTTGATTTAACAAATTTACCGGGATTTGGTTGGCCTGGTCTCCATTTACTGACCCTATTTACCACTGGTCAAAAGAAAAACGGCAAGGGGGGGCGTTTCTTATAATTTTGATTCTATATTTATACGGTTTATGTCTAATACGAAGAAATACTGGATGTTCCAGATGATTGGCTGGGGGATGTTTACCCTGGTCAATATTTTCTTCGCCTTTGTATTCAATAATATCCGGGAAGAAAAGTTCTATTACCGCCTGTTGATCTATGTAAGCCTTGGGCTGTTGTTGTCGCACCTGATGCGGATGGTGATTGTGTCCGCCGGTGTATTGATGAAATCCCTCAACCGGCAGATCCTGAACTTCTTCTTTATCACCCTCATTTTTGCCTTTATAGTCGGGGTTGCCGAATCCTATATGCAGCGGGTGTTTGACCTGGCCCCTATGGAACGGGAGTCGGGCAAAGCCATTGCCATGCACAAGGTGATCCTAACCAATACGTTCTACTCGTTTATTTACCTGTTTATCTGGAACTGTATCTATTTCATGTACCATTACATTTCCAAGAGCCAACGACAGCAACTGGATACCCTTCGACTGGAAGCATTGGTTAAGGAATTGGAACTGAAGACCATCAAGGCCCATATCAATCCGCATTTTATCTTCAACTCCCTCAACAGCATACGCGCCCTTATTGATGAGAACCCGGGCAGGGCCCGGACCGCGGTTACGGAACTCAGCAATATCCTGCGCAGCAGTATGCAAACTGAAAAAATGGAGTTGGTGCCTTTTGAAAAAGAACTGAATATTGTAAAGGATTACCTGGCTCTGGAAAACATGCGGTTTGAAGACAGGCTGAAAGTGGAGTACCAGATTGATGAGGATACCCTGCTGCAACCGGTGCCCCCCATGATGTTGCAAACCCTGGTGGAAAATGCCATCAAACATGGTATCAGCCGCCGGGTAGATGGTGGTGTGGTTAGGGTCGTTTCAGATTTCAAAGGGGATTTTCACGAATTGATCGTCCAGAATACCGGTACCCTTAATGGTTTTAAACATGACCAGGAAGGTTTTGGGATATCCAGCACTGTGAACCGGATCAACCTTCTCTATGGCGACAAAGCACGTTTTGACATCAGGCAGATCACTCCCCAACTGGTGGAGGCCCGGGTACAATTACCGGTTGCCGTTTAAAGCACATACACATGAACATGAAAGCGATTATTATTGATGACGAACGCCTTGCCCGTTCCGAGCTCCGCAAATTACTCCAGGATTTCCCCGAGATCGAGGTGATCGATGAAGCCGCCAATGCCGAAGAAGGTTTACAAAAGATCGATACCCTGCAACCTGACCTGGTTTTTCTGGATATTCAAATGCCGGGCAAAACCGGGTTTGACCTGCTCTCTGAACTGGATAGGGCCCCCCACGTGATCTTTACCACAGCCTATGACGAGTACGCCCTGAAAGCCTTTGAAGTTAATGCGCTGGACTATCTGTTAAAACCAGTGGAGCCTAAAAGGCTGGCTGACGCCATCCAGAAACTTCACCAGGTTGAGATCAAGGAAAGCCAGCTCATCCCCGAAAATTATAACCGCAGCCTGCTCAATGAACATGACCAGGTATTTGTTAAAGACGGAGAGAAATGCTGGTTTGTTAGGCTCTCGGATATCCGCCTTTTTGAAAGTGTGGGCAATTACGCGAAGGTATTTTTTGGCCCCAATAAACCACTCATACTTAAATCCCTCAACGCGCTGGAAGAAAGACTCGACGAAAAAGTATTCTTCCGGGCCAACCGCAAGCATATTGTGAACCTGCGGCTCATTGAAAAGATCGAACCTTATTTCAACGGCGGGTTGCTGATTGAGTTGAAAGGAGGTGAAAAGATTGAAGTAAGCCGGAGACAGACCGTGAAGTTCAAAGAAATGATGAGCCTTTAGTGGATTTACCGGAAAGACGCGAAGGCGCAAAGATGCACGAGGGCTTTGCGTTCCTTTGCGTCATGGTGCCCTGGCGGTAAAACAAATTCCCAGTAACAAATAATTTTATAAAATGACGAATAAGCGTTCACTTCTTGTTCTTTTCCTATTTAGTTTTTCGCAGCTACTTTTTTCCCAGAACATTGACCAGATCATTAATGTAAACGAAGTACGCCGCATCGAAACCTTTCTCGCTGCCGATGAACTGAAAGGCCGCCGAACTTTTTCCCCGGAAATTGATAAGGCTGCTGATTTTATTGCAGGAGAATTCAAGTCTATAGGATTACAAACCTGGAAGAACAGCAATTCTTATCTCCAGTCATTTATCATGATCCAACCCAAGTTCATCAGCGCTACGGGTGTATTAGATGGGGTGGTGCAGGAGACCAAGAACCTGATCGTGGTCACCTGTCAGCCGGAACTCAAACTCAATGAGGGATCTGGTTATGAGGTGGTGAAACTCGCTCCAGATGCCAATCTGCTTCGGGAGGCCAGGTCCTATGTACAAGCCGGAAAGAACAAGGTGGTGCTGGTGCCCACTTCCTTATCCGCCAATTTTGGTCGGCTGACCGGGTTGAAAAGAGGGTTATTCAAAACAGCATCCAGTGTGGTCTTTTTGCTAACCGATACCAACCCCTCCACTTTTTCCATTGAGGCCAAACACGAGATCACCGAACAGAAACTGGCTAATGTGGTGGGAATACTCCCCGGTAAAAGCAGGAAAGATGAGTTTGTGATCTTCTCCGGGCACTATGATCATATTGGTGTGGGTAAGTCGGTAAATGGCGATTCGATCTATAATGGCGCCAATGATGATGCAGCGGGCACCACCTCAATGATCCTGCTGGCAAAATATTTCAAATCCCTCGGCGATAATGAAAGGACCCTGGTCTTTGCCGCCTTCACGGCAGAAGAAGTGGGAGGTTTTGGATCGCAATATTTTTCGCGCCAGTTTGATCCGGCAAAGGTTGTTGCCATGTTCAATATTGAAATGAATGGCACGGAAAGCAAATGGGGCAAAAACTCCGCTTATATCACCGGATATGAACGCACGGATATGGGAGCGATACTACAAAAGAACCTGCAAGGAACAGATTTTACCTTTTATCCGGATCCTTATCCCAATCAGAATTTGTTCTTCCGTTCAGATAATGCCACACTCGCCAGACTGGGAGTTCCGGCGCATACGATTTCCACGGCCAAGATGGAGAACGAACCCCATTACCACAAAGTATCCGATCATGTGGAAACACTTGACCTGGAGAATATGGCCAGGATCATTCAGGCAATCGCCCTGAGTTCAAAAAGCATTGTGTCAGGAAAAGATACCCCGGCAAGGGTAAAGGTGGAGGAGTTGTAACCCCTGGTTCTTATTTTTTGAGAAGCACGCTATGCACGGCGTTGGCCATTTCAATAATAAGCCCAGGATCTTTTTCAATCGCATTTCCCACTACGATCATATCGGCCCCGGCCTTGCAATTGAGATAGGCTTTTTCAGGGTCAGTGATACCGCCACCAACTACCAGGGGAATGGAGATGGAGTAGGCCACCTTTTCAATCATGCGCTCGGTGATGGGTTTGCGGGCTCCGCTACCGGCATCCATGTAGATTAATTTCATGCCCAGCATTTCACCCGCCATGGCGGTACACATGGCTATTTCACTCTTATCTGCAGGGATTGGTGTGGCATTGCTGATATAGGAAACGGTAGTGGGTGCGCCCCCATCCACTACAATATAACCGGTAGATATGATCTCCAGCCCGCTTTTGCGAACAAAGGGTGCCGATACCACATGTTGACCAATCAGTAATTCGGGGTTTCGACCCGAAATGAGCGACAAATACAGCAAGGCATCCGCATAGGGGGTAACCTGCGCGGAACTGCCAGGGAAAAGTATGACAGGAATGGAACTTTTCTGCTTGATGAACTGAACACACTCATCGAGATAGGTGGATATGACAAGACTACCACCCACCAGAAAGAAATCCACTTTGGCTTCATGGGCAAGGTCGATCAGTCTTGAAAGCGAGGCGCTATCCACTTTATCAGGATCGATCAATACGGCAAAGGATTTCTTTGCCTGCGCTTTCCGGTCTGTTAAGGTCTTGTATATATTCATCAGTAGGATACAAAAATGCGAAATCTTTTTGTATGTGGGGTGTTTATGCTGGCGATCCTTCGCGCCCTTGTGTCTTTGCGGTTAATTTAACCGCGAAGACGCGAAGCCGCAAAGGACCGTGAGAGTGCTGGTTTTCTTAATGTTACCAAATTGTTACCCCAAAGTTAGCCACCAGCAAGGATTTCAGCCTATCGATCGCCGGAAATACCAGTAAAATCAAGGGTTTCACCGATTTTAATTTAATAAATCCTTAACAGTAGGGTGTTTCACGGGATGGTGGATAAGTAGAATATGGGCTACATAAACCGGGTTGATTTTCCAAATAATTTTTTGCCTAAAAATGTTGAAAAACAGTGGAATGCGCTCCTGTACGGGGTTCCCGGGCATTTTCCACAAAGTGGGGATATTTGAAAGTTTGATTGAACGGTTCAAAAAAATATTTTCGTAGACACCTTCCAAAACCAGGGGGACGGATTACTAACCAGAGTACCAACTTTAAAATTCTTATCTAATATGGCCAGCAAGAAGCAGAACGCCGCGAAGGGCGGGTTGCAGTTTCCTCGTCGCTTCACTCGTGAAGATGTTAACGTGTTTGATTTGTTTGAGTATGATTACCGTACATCTGTGATACGCAACCCCAGTGGGGAAGTGGTGTTTGAGATGACCAATGTGGAAGTACCCAAATCATGGAGTCAGATTGCCACGGATATCCTGGCGCAAAAATATTTTCGTAAAGCAGGGGTGCCTCAGCCAGACGGTAGTCTGGGTCGCGAAACCTCAGCCAAGCAGGTTGCCCATCGTATGGCCAATTGCTGGCGTGTATGGGGAGAGCGTTATGGCTATTTTGCCTCTGAGAAAGATGCCCAGGTCTTCTACGAAGAGCTGGTGTACAGCATCCTCAATCAGATGTGCACCCCCAACTCCCCCCAGTGGTTCAATACGGGTTTGTATGAAAGCTATGGCATCAAGGGTAAACCCCAGGGGCATTATTATGTGGACCCCGTGGATGGCCAGTTGAAAAAATCCACTTCCGCTTACGAGCGCCCCCAGCCCCATGCCTGTTTTATCCTCAGTGTGGAGGATGACCTGGTGAATGATGGCGGTATCATGGACCTCTGGGTTCGTGAGGCCCGTATCTTCAAGTATGGGTCGGGGGTTGGTACCAACTTCTCCAGCATACGTGGGGAAGGCGAAAAACTGAGTGGTGGTGGTACCTCCTCCGGGCTTATGAGTTTCCTGAAGATCGGAGACCGCGCGGCCGGTGCCATCAAGAGTGGCGGT
>JAYRZH010000050.1:0-21632 GCA_041916555.1 Chitinophagaceae bacterium
GATAGCTGCCCAGATCGCTCAGGGCCGCGTTAAAGGTGATCGTTCCGGTACCATTACCGGTGGGGGCAAACACTGCAAAGGAAGGCAGGCTTCCGGCGTCAAGCGTCATGCTCTCCCCATCCCCATCGGTTGCCGTTACGTTCAATACAAACGGCACCTCATAACGGATCGTGAAATTATTGACGGCATTCAGCACCGGCAGGGTGTTCAGTGTGCGGCTGCTGGCTTCATTGCTGTAACCACTCAGGCCACCGGCTCCCTTGGCGCGGACTTCATAATAATATAGAACGTTGCTGAACAGACCCTCATCCACGTAAGTGGCGGTGGCGCCGGCATTGGAACCACGGGTTGCCAGCAAACGGAAATTCGTATTATTACCTACACTTCTCCAAACCTCAAATTCAGTCTCATTACTGCTGTTATCATTCCAGCTCAATTCAATGCTGTTGGCACTGATACCGGTCGCGGTCAACGAAGTCGGCGCGCCTGGTACGGCAGGCAGGGCTGCGGTTACAGCAGTTGCATAATCGTAAGTACCATTAATCAGCCTGGCGATATCTGTTGCGCTCAAGGCAGAGCCATAGATGGCGAAGTTGTCGATCTTACCATCAAACTGACCAAATCCGGTATTCGCAGCATTGGTACCATTATCATCCCCAATCATGGAGGCGTCGGTGGTAGTGCCTATAGAGTTGAAACCAAGGCTGGTGTTGGAAGCCACCTGGGTGCCATTCACATACAGTCTTAATGTATTGGTGCTATAAACCAAGGCAACGTGGTTCCAGGCCGTGCTGGAATAGGGCGTAGTAAGCGTGCGACGGGTATTATTGCTGGCAATACCGGCGATCAATTGGTTGGCATTGATGTACATGGCCAGGCCATCATCACTTCCACCCAGATCAAATACCCCCCGGTTGGTACTTGTTACATCGGCCCTCATCCAGAATGAAACCGTTTTGGCTGAATATCCACCCCTGATAAAATCACCAGTAGCGGTATTCACGGTAACATCCTGGGTGGATCCATTCATTTCCAGTGAATGCGAACCTTCCTGCTTGTCGGTACTGTTAAAGGTTGGTGTGTTATTCGGGCTAAGGGTATTACCATTCCCGCTTTCATCATTATAGTTGCTGTTAAACTTCCAGTTGGCCTCTGCGGAATTAAGAGGCACCAGGGCCGAAACACCAGCACTGCCTACGGCGCGAATCTTATAATAATACCGGGTAGCTGCGGCCAGCGAGAAGCTATCCACAAAACTGGTTGTATTTGCATTGGCATAACCCACTGTTGTATATCCGGTTTCAGGATCTGTACTTCTCCAGATCTCAAATCCATTCTCATTATTGCTATTGTCAGTCCAGTTTACATTGATCCGGTTATAACTGGTTGCGGTCGCGGTTACATTTCCGGGATTGGCGGGGCTGGTGCCTACCGGTGTAAAGTTCTCAGTAAACTGAGTGAGGGGAATAGTTACATAAGAAGTACCGGTGGAAGGTGTACGCCAGCTAACTGTCAGCGATTCTCCGCTGCTTCTTTCAAAGAAGGCAACGGCGATCGGATAGGTTCCGGCTGTCAGGTTGAGGGCGTTGGAGGTGGCGTTTTGAGCCCCATGAACACCATCATTGTTTACCGTAGCATTTCCGGAGAAGGAATAAGGACTGGTAACGGTATTGCGGGCACCTAACCAGAGCTTGCTTCCGTCATCAGAATTGGTGCGGAAATAATATGTGCCGGAAACAGGGATATTGATCACCCCTTCCCAGAGGAACCCATATCCATCGGGTACCAGACGCTCGGAAATGATATCAAATGAATTGGTAGATCCTGTTTTAATAGCGGTTGTAGTGCTAAAATTCGGGAGGTTGTTCCAGGTACCTTCTACATATTTATAGGTAAACCCGGAAATAACGGTGGTGGCATTAACCTGGTTGCTGGGGGCTGAAATATTGCCCGACAGATCACGCGCCCTAACCGAGAAACCATAGGCGGTTTGCTGATCCAGTCCATTTACGGTAAAGGATGTACCACTGGTAGTATAAGCTTTGTTACCATTGATATAGATATCATATTTATCAATACCTACATCATCAAGAGAAGCCACCCAGTTGAGGGATACGGAGGTACGGGTAGTGCCAACAACAGCCAGGCTGGTCGGCGCAGTGGGGATCTGTGTATCCGATTGGGTGGTTCCGCTAAATTCGGGGCTGTTTGAACCGGCCCCATTGTTATTTACAGAGCGGATCAGGTAATAATATTTGGCGGCCGGGGTGAGACCCTGGTCGGTATAAGTCAGTACGTTTTGTCCGGTTATAGCGATCAGTGTATAAGGTCCTCCGGAAGTGGTGGATCGATAGATCTCATACCCGGTTTCATTATTGACCGGGTTGGGGTTTTCACTCCAGTCCAAACGCAGGGCGGAGTTGGATATCGCCAGTGCGGTTGGGTTAGCGGCTGCATCAGGCAGGTTGGTACCGGCCGCATTGATCACCACAAAATCGGGAGAGAAACTGCTGCTGCAACCATATTGCTCAGTTACCCGAACACGGTATGAACCGGGTCCGGCATTGATCACATTGGTAGTGCCAACAAGCGCATTATCACTCACCCTTCTCCATTCATAAGAGGTATAGCCAGTGGGAACAGACAAAGGCACAGTAGTGCTTCCATCTGGTGCGGGTAATACCTTGGAATGGGTTCCCTCAATGGAGATCGGAGGGGTTACTGTGGCTGTTTTTTGCTGAACAACTATTGGTGATGGCGACCATGCCGACCAGGCACTGGTGGCTGTTCTTTTGAAACGGACACTATAAGTACCAAAACTGGTGGCCGTATATTCACTGGAGGTGGCTCCAGAAATGGTTACACCATCCTTCCTCCACTCGTAGGCATTAAACCCTGGCTGAAGTCCCATGCGAACGCTGATGGGATCACCCGGACAGAACTCTGTCCGGCCAAAATAAACCAGGGGATTTGCTTTATGAAAAGTACTGAGTGAAGGGAAATAATCAGGTTCATTCCAGAAGGTATTCCAAACCCCGTGTCCTAAGGTTGGGTAAAAGAATTGGCGAAGGTCACCACCCAAATTTCTAAAGGCAGTGATAACCTCATCAACAGTATAAGGGGCAGGCGCCGCATCGGTACCACCATTCGCAAGCCAAAAAGGAACAGTGATATGGTTTGGCATATTTGAAATATAACCCAGGGATGCTGCGGAAATAGGCATGGCCCCTGCCACTACCTTGGGATACTGGGCTGTATAACCCCATGTAGCCTGGCCACCGGCTGAAAGACCGGAAACAACAATGCGATCCAGATCCAGCTTGATGTGCTTGGCAAATGAATCAATCAACTGGGTGATGTTGATAAAGTTTCCGTCGGTATAAAACCCGGTTGTATTCTGTGGGTAAAAGAGAAACCCGTCAAAGTTGCCGTTGTTTACATTATCAGCATGCACGGATCCACCATGCAATAATTGATATTCGTTATCATACAATGTTCCCTTTTCCCCAAGTCCATGCAAAAACACCAGCATGGGGTATTTTTTACCGTCAGCCACATTGTGCTGATATGATTTGGGGAATTTAATACGGAAGACCATCCCATTGTAGTAATAGCATTTATAGCCATACTGGAATGGTGTTTTTCCTGCCCAGGTAAGCCGGTTGGTATGACCCCATTTGGCAATAGTATTCCAGGCTGGAAGTGCAGGCTGGTTGGTGGCAGTAAAGACCATATCCGGATCGGAAGGGTCAAGTACACCTGTTTGGGCATTGGAAGCGGATACAAAAATAACCAGTCCCACAAGGGCACACAGTAGTTTTCTTAACATACAGATTAAGTTTGGCCTAATTCAATAAGTCAATAGTTATGATTAAATCGAGGCTTCCAGTAAGAAATGGAGATAAATGCGCGTAGCTTTTCGAGGAAGGGATGGACAAAGATAAGATTCTATAACATATTTCCAAATGCCTCCCCTCCTCTTTTTCCCACTAATTCATTGAGTATTAATAAAAAACCCAAGCCAGGATCCTGGCTTGGGTTTTATTTTAGTCAGAAAGGGCTGATTATCAATTACCTTTTCATCAACTTGTAGAACCAGGTTGTTCCATTGGAACCTGTTATCCGCAAGATATACACACCGGTCTTCAGGCTGCTCAATTCACCACCGTTACCGATCTGCAGGGATTGGGTTCCGGCACCCAGGGCGCCAAGTTCCTTCCTGTAGATCACTTTGCCGCTGATATCAAGCAGGTGGACAGACAGTTTCTCTACACTGCTCTCCAGTTTGAATTGTACACGAAGGTCATTGACAAACGGATTTGGATAAACCTTCAATCCGCTGATCAGTTCCGGCACAACCTCATCCTGTTGTGTACCCCTGCGATTCACATCGGCTGGCTCGGCGGTAACATTACCCGACAGATTGCCTGTGCGGTTGCTGATCACCGGCTCTCCATTACCACCGTCATCATCATAAGATTCCAGAATGATAGCCCCCCAGAAGGCCCAGTTGGCAAAGGACTCACCAGTCATGCTGATCGTGATCTCCCCATTCTCATTGGGCACTACATTTTCAAAGTAGATGGCCTTATTCTGGTTCTTATGGGTATTGAGGTAGCGATGTGTACCATTGATGGTATAGATACCGCTGAAGTCGCCCGACCAGTTGGAACTACCGGTAATTCCTACGCGGTAATGTTTCGCCTGGTTCAAGTTGACCAGTTTCAAAATACCTGTTTCATCTCCCCTTCCTTCAACCCACCAGCTGGTGAGCATGACGGCATCCGGATAGGTTGTGCCTCCTGTCAGACCCTGGTCAAAGGCACCGCCAAAATCCTGTGTGATCACCAGACCAACGCCTGTGTTGATACCACCATTGTCATTGAAATTGCTAACCTGTTCGCCAGCCAGCGGTGTCTTATTGGTATTGTTCCAAGGCGCTGCCGCCGGATTGGTGAGGTTCAGGTTAATATAAGTGATCTTCTCAGATACCATGGCTGCAGAGCTGTTGCTGTAACCGCTTTGGATACCTCCATTGATCGCTCTGATGCGGTAATAATACCGGGTATTGGCTGTTACACCATTATCGGTATAGGTTTCCACATTGGCCGCTACTGTGGTCAACAGGCTGTAAGCGCCGCCATTTGCACTTCTCCAGATTTCAAAACCGGTTTCATTATAACTGCGGTCAGACCATTCCAGTTTTACCTTCAATCCTTCTGCCTGGGTAAACAGACGAAGAGGACGGATCGGTGTATTGGAAGCATCATACTCTTCCACAACCAAGGCATTCATAAAGATGTAAGTAGCTGTGGAAGCCTTGGTACCGGTTACTGTGATAACACCACTGGCATTGGGTGTCAGCCCGTTCAACTGGATCAACTTGGTGCTGTTGTGAGCGGCATTAAACACTTTGCTCTGTGCACCGGATGTCCAGGTTGCCTGGGTGCTAAACCCTGAGTTGTTTGAACTCAGGATGGCCACATTGTAACGCTTAGCCGGGTTCAACCCTGTCAACTCTATATTCTTGGCCGTGGTATTACCATCATAGATAGAGGACTTCAGTACATTATCACTGAATACCCCACTGTTATTTCCAGTTACCATTCCACCATTCCAACCTTCACTCCAACCTTGTACCAATCGCAGACCGGTTGGGGTTGTTGCATTGTTGTCATCACGAAGGTTGCTAACCACCAGGTTGTTGAAGGGGAAGCCACTGACATCGTTCCATGGTTGGGCTCCTTCTGCAGTTCCTTTGGTACCCACAAAGTTCACATACCATGACCGGGTACCGTTATCTGTAACGGTGATGTCAAACAGGCGGTCAACTGATAAACCAGAATTATCCGTTACCGTCACCTTAACATCTTTAAAGATTCCAAGGTCATCACTACCCGGAGCAATGCTGATCGTTCCTGTACCGTTTCCGCTGGGTGTGAAGCTGGCGAATGCCGGCAGGTTGGTTACGGATACATTCAGTACATCACCCGGATCATCAGACCCGTTTACATTTACATTAAACACATTGCTTGACTTGACAAACACATTTGCCAATGCCGGCAGTACAGGTGCCTTGTTGACAGTGGCAATGCTTACGGGATCTGTTTGACCAGATGAACCATAACCATTCACAGCGGCGATCTTATAGTAATAAGTCGTGCTGCTGAGTACACTGCCATCCACATAAGAAGTGGTATTGGCATTGTCTGCACCGGGGTTCAGCAAGGTATAAGTGCCATTCTCAGAAGTAGAGCGATACACTTCATACCGGAGTTCATTGTAAGCAACGTCATTCCACTGCAGCTTCACTGTACCATCGGGCTGGTTCTGCGCACTCAGGTTGGTTGGCAGTACCGGCGCGGTACCATCATCAAACACTTGTTCCAGTATCAACCCGTTGAGGTAACCAACCGGTGTACCGGGGGCTTTGCTCATGGTTACTGTGATGTACCCATTCGCATCCGGGTTCAATCCGGTAAACACGGCCATGTTCTGGCTATTGTTCTGCACATTCAATGTAACAGATTGGGCGCCGATCGTGTAAACAGTGCTTCCATTGTTGGCCGTACCTGTCCATCGGCTGCTACCCATGATCCGCAGGTTATATTTATAACCACTGGGCAATCCGGCCAAACGGAATTGTACTGTTTCAGGGGCGCCAAAGATGCCAAAGTAGAAGTAGTCGCGTATCACCGCATCCGGTACAATACCGCTGTTATTGCCTGTTGTGGCACCTTCGTACCAACTGTTCCAGGGGGCGCTCAGGATAGAGAACTGAACGGTTCCTGTTTGTCCAGCCTGGTTAGCCAGGGTCACAGCCGCTGTGCTGCTTACGTTGTTCCAGGGGCTTGGCGCTGCCTGGTATCCGGGGTTAAGCATGTTCACATAATAGATTCCACCACCCGGCTCCTTATTATTAACGGTGATGACCAATGGTCTTGTTCCGGATCCACCGCTTCCGTCATCTACTTTCAGGTTTACATTGTACACACCCGCCGCGGCATAACCGGGGCTTACGGTCAGCGTTGCCTGACCATTGCCCAGGTCGGTCAACTGTACAAATGATGGCAACCCTGTTCCATCCCATACCAGGCTGCCATTGCCATCCTGGTCATTGGCTGTCAGGTTGCGTACCTGTACACTGCCCTCATCCAGGGTCACATTCGTCACGGCATTGATCGTGGGTACATAGTTGCTGTTTACCGTTACCGTAAAGTCGGCCGTATCCTTTCCGCCTTGTACATCTGTTACAATCACCCGGATCGGATAGCTGCCCAGATCGCTCAGGGCCGCGTTAAAGGTGATCGTTCCGGTACCATTACCGGTGGGGGCAAACACTGCAAAGGAAGGCAGGCTTCCGGCGTCAAGCGTCATGCTCTCCCCATCCCCATCAGTTGCAGTTACGTTCAACACAAACGGCATCTCATAACGGATCGTGAAATTATTGACGGCATTCAGCACCGGCAGGGTGTTCAGTGTGCGGCTGCTGGCTTCATTGCTGTAACCACTCAGGCCACCGGCTCCCTTGGCGCGGACTTCATAATAATACAGAACGTTGCTGAACAGACCCTCATCCACATAAGTGGCGGTGGCCCCGGCATTGGAACCACGGGTGGCCAGCAAACGGAAATTCGTATTGTTACCTACACTTCTCCAAACCTCAAATTCAGTCTCATTACTGCTGTTATCATTCCAGCTCAATTCAATGCTGTTGGCACTGATACCGGTCGCGCTAAGAGAGGTCGGAGCTCCAGGCACAGGAGGCAACGGACTGGTGGTAGCAAAGACCAGGTCAAACTCATTATTCATGAGTTGCTGGATCTGGGTTGCATCCAGGGCGCTGCCATAGATGGCAAAATTGTCGATTTTACCATCAAAGTTGCCAAAGGTCGTGTTCAGCGCGGTGGTACCATTATCGTCGCCAATCATAGAACCATCGGTAGTTGTTCCAATGGACGAGAAGCTAAGGCTTGTGTTGGAAGCTACCTGGGTGCCATTTACATACAGTATTAAAGTATTGGTGCTATAAACCAAGGCCACATGGTTCCATCCTGTGCTGTTATAGGCTGCGCTGATACTGGCACGTACGTTATTGGAAGCCACACCGGCAACAATCTGGTTGGCATTCAGGCGAATGGCGAGACCATCATCACTTCCACCCAGGTCAAACACGCCGCGGTTGCTGTTGGAGACATCCGACTTCATCCAGAGGGAAACGGTCTTCGCGCTAAATCCACCACGGATATAATCACCAGCCGCTGTATTGATGGTCAGATCCTGGGAAGAACCATTCAGATCCACAGAATGGGATCCTTCCTGTTTGTCGGCACTGCTAAATGTCGGTGAACTATTGGCCGTCAGAGTCCGGCCATTGGGGCTAGCATCGTTGTAATCGTTGTTAAGCTTCCAGTTGGCCTGTGCGGAATTTACAGGTACAAAGCCAGACTGCCCACCAATGCTAACAGCCCGAAGTTGGTAGTAGTACTTGGTAGAGGGGCTAAGGGCCACGCTATCAACAAATGAAGTCGTGTTGGCCGGGGCGGTACCAACAGTTACAAATCCGCTATTGGGATCAGTGCTTCTCCAGATTTCAAATCCGTTCTCATTGGAACTGTTATCAGTCCAGTTGAGGTTGATCCGGTCAAATCCTCCGGTAACCGCTGTAAAGTTGCTCGGATTTGTGGGGGCTGTTCCTGAAGCTCCGCCATCGGTAAATTGGGAAGCAGGAATGGCTGAATAAGAAGTACCAGAGCTTGGTGTCCTCCAGCTAACAGTGATACTGTTTCCACCGGTTGCTTCAAAGTAAGTGATGGCAATGGGATAAGTACCCACCTGCAAACTGACCCCGGAAGAAGTTCTGTCCTGAGGACCATGGGCTCCATCATTATTAACCAGGGCTGTTGCCGTATGGCTATAGGGGCTCACAGTACCATTTAATGTACCGAGGTAAAGCTTGCTTCCATCATCGGAGTTGGTGCGGAAGAAATAAGTCCCGGCCTGGGTAATCCGAATGGAACCCTCCCAAATCAGGGCGAAATTATCTTCCCGGTTTCTTACGGCCAGATCAGGTGTGGCTGACAAGCCATTCTTCACCATGGTCAGTGTATTGAAATCAGGCAGGGTTGTCCAGTTGCCTTCATAATATCTGTAATAAAGACCATTAAGTCTTACTACCGCGCTAACCTGGTTACTGGCGGGTGACAGGTTGCCGGCAATATCACGGGCTTTAACGGTAAAGGCATAAGTGTTGCCGGTTACCAGGCCATTGACCGTGAATTCTGTACTGGATGTACTATAGGCTTTATTGCCATTAATAAACACATCATACTTCGCTATGCCAACATCATCAGTGGAGGCTGTCCAACGAAGAGATACAGAGCTACGGGAGGTATTGCTTACATACAGGTTGCCTGGTGCAGTGGGAAGTTGGTTATCGGACAATGTCGTTCCACTGAATTCAGGGCTGTTAGGTCCTGCCCCGTTATTGTTAATGGAACGAACCAGGTAATAGTATTTGGTTGCCGGTGGCAGGTTTTGATCCGTATAGGTCAATACATCTGCCGCGGTTATAGTAATCAGGGAATAGGGGCCTCCACTGGTAGTGGAACGATAAATTTCAAATCCGGTTTCATTATTAACAGGACTTGGGTTGTCGCTCCAGTTCAATTGCAGCGCGGTATTTGACAAAGGCAGCGCGCTGGCATTGGTAGCGCCATCAGGGGTATTAGGTCCGGAGGCATTCAGCACTACAAAATCCGGGCTGAAGCTGCTGGTACAACCAAACTCCTCATTCACTTTCACCCTGTAGGAGCCAGGGCCTACATTGATCTCGGGTGTATTACCCACAAGGGCATTATCACTTACCCGGCGCCATTCATAGGAAACATAATTATCGGGCACTGACAGCGGAACGGTGGTGCTTCCATCAGGAGCAGGAAGAACCTTGCTTCGCAATCCCGAGATGGTAATGGGCGGGGTTATGGTAGCGGCTTTAATCTGTACCACCACCGGCTTGGGTGACCACTCTGTCCAATCACTGGTAGCGGTACGTTTGAATCTGGCCTGGTAAGTACCAAATGTGGTGGTAGTGTATTCATTACCGGTAGCACCGGGAATGGTAACGCCGTCTTTCCGCCATTCATAGGCAGCAAACCCGGCTTGCAATCCCATACGCACACTGACCGGGTCACCCGGGCAGAATTCAGTTCGTCCAAAGAACACATGCGGATTGGCCTTATGGAAGGAACTTAATCCCGGAAAATAATCAGGTTCATTCCAAAAATTGCCCCAGATACCATGTCCGCCGTTGGGATAGAAGAACTGGCGAATGTTACCCCCGCGGTCCTTATAGGCGGTAATAACTTCAGTGACCGTATAAGGGGCTGGCGCGGGATCCAATCCCCCATTGGCAATCCAGATAGGAACAGTAATGTGGGAGTTCATCGGACTGATATATCCGAGGGAAGCGGCAGAAATAGGCATGGCGGCGGCAAACAACTTGGGGTTATACGCCAAAAATCCCCAGGAACCTTGTCCACCAGACGAAAGACCGGAAACAACGATACGGTTGATGTCCAGTTTTATATACTTGGCCATGGAGTCAGCAAAACGGGCAATGATATCAAAAGCACCATTGCTGAAAAATCCATCTGTGTTTTGGGGATAAAGAAGGAAACCGTCAAAACTGCCATCATTCACACGCTGGGCATGCTGTTGTCCACCATGGCGGAGTTGATATTCATTATCGTAAACTGTTCCCCTTTCACCAAGACCATGCAGGAATATCAGCATTGGATATTTCTTTCCATCTGATACACCATGTTGATAACTGGCTGGGAATTTAACCCGGAAGGGTACCCCATTAAACCAATAACAACGATAGCCGTAAGAATAAGGGTTCCAGTTCAGCCTGTTGGTATGACCCCATTTGGCAATGGAGTTCCAGGCAGGCTGCGCGGGTTGATTGGTAGAAGTGAATACTACATCAGGGTCGGCTGGATTAAATACGCCTGACTGAGCTTTCACGCCCCCGGTTGCTAATAAAAGCAAGCCAAGGTAGATACAGAGTAATAATCTTTTCATTATGCAAGATTTAACAATAAAAGTATAGTGGCTTAGCGAGGGATAAGCGGAGATTACAATCCTGCGTTCTTGAAAAGGATAGGATCCTAATAAGTGTATATTCTTAACAAAGGGGGGATCGAGGCGTTTCGAAGGAAGGTGGACAAGTCTGGTTTTCGCGTCATCGAAATTATTGATTTAAAAAGGAATTAACAAATACCTGCGACAGCCGGAAACAAATTATCTCCCTTCTAAATTCATAAAATAATGAAAGACAAATAATTGAATTTTTAGAATGCGAACTTTTACTTAAATAATACCACTAATAGACCATGGTCCTCCAGGTATCCCTCGAGGTTTTTGTCCATATAGGAGTAAATATGGGAATCCTGGTATTGAATTTTAGCGAACTGGTAATTTGACTGGAATTGGGGTTCCGCAAAGATGTTACGGCATATACGGTTGATAAAACCCGTTGTGTCTTTCATTCGCCTGTCAAAATCGATCGCGGATGGATCATCCTGTTTCATTTCCGGTGTTAAAGGATCCGGCCAGGTTAGGAAGAGGGCTGGTTTTTGTTTAAAGAATATCCGGGTACTAAAGGATCCATGATTTTTTACACCGGTTTTTATTTTTTCGGCATGGGCCATTTCCAAGTTGTTTAATCCTAAAACATCCACGATATGTCCTTTGTAAGTATAGGCTACCCCACCGGCCGCTGTTACCCCCAGGGAAGGGAAACTGTCTACAGGGGCAAAGACTTTGTTCAATGTACGTCCGATATTTCTTCCATTCAGGGCAATGTCAAACTCACCCTGTAATTGAGAGGTGGCCAGAATATCCGGTTTCCATTTTTTGAAATAACCTTTAATGGTTCCGGGTATCCCTTCCATTTGAAAACTTGTTTCATCTGTCGAATTTCCATTGAGTATTACCCAACCAATGGTCATCAGCGCTATTCGGACAACTGCTTTTTGGTTCAACCAGAATGACCAGGTAGCCTGTATGAATAAAATCAGGATCAGGGGATAAGTGGTTTGAAAAAAACGGGAATACTTGAAGTGATCCCCTCCTGATAAAAATGGGTAGGCCGTAAAGAAAAGGATGATCAGGATGAGGGCGACACTCTTAAAATCCCTGGCAACCCCAAGGATCCCTTTTTTCCAAACCAGCACCACTATCGTCAATCCAAATAAAATAAAGGGAAGAAGGGTTGTATGCCGAAGGGAATCATAAAAATAAAAAAAAGCCTGTCGGATATTCCCTTTTAACGACATACTCACTTTGGCATAGAAGGTATTGGGAACCGGGTAGCCAAAGTAAACCATTCGAAAACCAGTGATGACGGCAATTCCAAGGATACCAAATAAGAGTGGCATAAACCAGGAAAGGGACGGTAAATCTGTTGCGTGAGGTGAAGTCTTATTATTCCACCAGTACGATAGCAGATAAAGTCCTCCAAGTCCAACGGCAAAAAACAAGCCTTCAGGCCTGATAAATGGCAGAAGCAGGCACAGCAGGGTTAGCATCCGCGTGTCGGAGTTGCGGCGGTTGGTTTTTATCAGCAGTATAGTACCATGAACCACGGCATAGATCCACAGACAGGTATCCATAAGCGCGAAAAGGTTCCAATCAAGAAAACCCGGAACCAACAATACCGTGATTATGCTGGCCAATGCCAGGTTTGCACTTCCCGATTCTTCCCTGACATAATCATATATAACCACAAGTGTGCGGTAGGTGATAAAAAAACAAAGGAGAAAGATGGTTAATTCAAAGGGAAGAAACCGGATCAGGTAAATGAGGGAGAGAATCAGTACCCAAAGCATAGAGGTAAACCCTTCCACACGTTCTCCTCCGGGGATATAAACGAATCCGTGACCTTCCACCAGGTTGCGGACATAAACAAAGTAGATGTTGGCATCATCGATCCCGGTCATCGGGTTGGTCAATCCAAGCCACCACCGAAGCAAGGCGGCAAGGGCGAGGGTCAACAGAATCGCGACACGTGTCTTCATCGGTAATATCTTGATAATCTTGCCTTTTTAAAGTTGAAAAAAGCAAAATAAGAGTAATTTTATTGCCAAAATAATAATATCACCCGTATGATACTATTAATTATTCTTTTTTATTTCTTTTTGTTCATTGTCTTTTACGCCTATGTGGGATACGGGATATTATTATATATGATCCTTAAATGGAGGCAATGGTTTGGCAAGGGTAAACGGGTAGTACCACTTCTCCCCGACCCCGCCCCCGGTGTTACCTTGGTAATACCCTGCTACAATGAAGCAGATTTTCTGGAGGAGAAGGTGAAAAACTGTTTTGACCTGGATTATCCAAAAGACAAGCTGGAGATCATATTTATAACGGATGGTTCAACCGACAGGTCTGGTGAAATTCTTAAGGCTTATCCTTCCGTCAAACACATGCATTCCCCTGAAAGAAGGGGAAAGATAGCCGCCATGCATCGGGCCATGGGTATGGTGGGACATGACCTGGTGATCTTTTGTGATGCAAACACATCCCTGAACAAAGAGTCTATACACAATATTGTAAGACATTATACCGATCCCGAGGTAGGCGGTGTGGCCGGGGAAAAAAGGGTTATTTCCCGCGACGGGTCCAATACCGCCGGTAGTGGAGAAGGTTTTTACTGGAAGTATGAATCCTTTCTCAAGCGGCTGGATTCTGAATTCCATACGGTGGTAGGCGCTGCCGGGGAGCTTTTTTCCTTCAGAAAAGAATTGTATGAAAAACCGGATGATGGTACCCTGCTGGATGATTTTGTGTTGTCACTTAAGGTTTGCATGAAGGGTTACCGGGTGGTTTATGAACCGGCGGCGATAGCTTCAGAGTCACCCTCTTTTTCCTTGGCAGATGAACGAAAGCGAAAGATCAGGATCAGTGCGGGAGGATTTCAGTCGGTGGCCATGCTTTCTGGTTTACTGAATGTATTTAAATATGGCAAAACCTCATTTCAATATATTTCACACCGGGTATTGCGCTGGGTGGTATGTCCATTCCTGCTTCCGGTGATCCTTTTGCTCAATATTGCATTATCTATTTATAATCAGTCGATTATATATGATATTTTCCTTGCTGGTCAAATCCTGTTCTATTTGCTGGCATTTCTGGCCAGCATCGTAAAACTACGTGGCCCGGTTTTTAAAATTTTGCTGGTTCCGTACTATTTTTTGTTCATGAATATCTCCTTATACCAGGGATTTTTCAGGTATTTACGTGGAAATCAAACGGTTTTGTGGGAAAAGGCAAAAAGGGGAGTTTAGCATACCACTTTAAGGGTATTTACTAAAAATACGTACGAACTAATTTTGAAATTCAAGAACTGGGTCATATTTTTATGGCCGATTCTACTTTTGCTACCATCCTGACCCATCCCTTCCTTTGAATACCCGCACTAGCATTTCAGCGTCTGAAATGAACTCTCCAATATCGAGTATCTAAACCTTTATCCGGAATTCCTTTGAATGCCTCCACCTATGCGATGCCATAATTAAATTAATTATTGGTAAAAGGAATTACGCTATGAAACGAAATGTACTGATTATTGAGAAGAGTAACGCTATTGCTTACTTGTTAAAAACTGTTCTGCAAAAACAATACCGGATTTTATCAAACCGGGACTGTATTAGTGGGATGGCAAACTTACAGCAAGGCGGCACAGATGCGATCATACTCTCTGTTGAGGATTTGCGCGACTATAACTACGAATTTCTCCGCCACATAAAAACCAGCTACCTTTTTCTTTCCATTCCGGTTTTTGTGGTAACAAATAACCATTCGGCCGAGTTTTGGGCCCACTTGAAAAACCTTGGGGTGACCGAAGTATTGCTGAAACCCTTCGATCCGCTGTATTTGAAGAGGCGGGTACAAGAAGCGATCCAGGAATCCGAATTCGCTTTCAGCAATGTTTCCCTCAATTTCAGCAGCAATGAAGTGGGTACGTTCAAGGTCAGTATCTGACCTGTTCCCCCTTTCCTCTATAACCCTTTGAAAATTGAAAACTAAACATGAAATCTATTACCACCATATTGCCGGACCCGGAAGGCAAACATGGAAATTCTGTGCGTGAAGATGGCGTTGAGCTCCGTCTTTTCTACATCCACTTTCACAAGATTGAAAGTGCGAAACAGAATGGGTATATGGCAGATAGCTATATTTCTGCCCGCACCAGGCTTCTTCGCCTGATGGAAAATGAAGCCCGTCTCCCCGAAGCCATCATCATCAATTTCCCTTTCCGCGAGAATGAATTCAGGAGTTTTTGCGATTGGTTAAAAAGCCACTACAAACTTTCCTTTATTCCCGTGGTGTACAACAAGGAATACCTGAATGCGGTTCAGTTTGACCTCTTACACCGGATGAAACTGGTGGATGATATCACCGAAGTATCGGAAACCCAGGCTTTTTATGAAAAGGTCCGTTTCCTGAGCAAAGTGGGACGGTTTAGGATGGAAAAAGCGGCTTCTAATATTTCCCTGGACAACCAGGAATTGATGACCCGTGCCGGTAACGGTTTTAACTATTTGATCAAAAGAACGATCGATGTGGTGATAGCCTCCCTGCTGATCCTCTTTCTCCTTCCCGTATTTATCATAATAGCCATTGCCATCCGGTTGGAAAGCCGTGGCCCGATCTTCTATACGGCCCAACGCGCTGGCAGGGGATTTAAGGTGTTTAACTTTTACAAGTTCCGCACCATGGTGGTGGATGCCGATAAGAAACTGGCCGAGATGGTTACCCTCAACCAATACAAATCTTCCGGCACAGGACCCACATTTTTTAAAGTAAGAAACGATCCCCGGATCACCCGCGTGGGTTGTTTTCTTCGCAATACCAGCCTGGACGAACTGCCACAGTTTTTCAATGTGTTAAAAGGCGATATGTCGATCGTTGGCAACCGTCCCCTTCCTCTTTATGAAGCCTCTACCCTGACCACCAACGAATGGTCGGAAAGGTTTATGGCGCCTGCCGGCATTACCGGTTTGTGGCAGATTAAGAAAAGAGGCCAGGATGATATGTCGGTGGAAGAAAGGATATCCCTGGATATCAACTATGCCCGTAAGAATAACCTGATTTCCGACCTGAAGATCATTGCGGAAACACCGAAAGCGTTATTTCAGAAAACGAATGTATAAATCGTTTCTTTTTTATTATTTTTCGTCCCTATAAACCTGAAGCATGACAAACACTAATCCCTTAGTGTCTATAGTTACACTTACCTGGAACACAACACCCGTAACCTGCGAATTCCTTCACTCCCTCAACCGGGAAAATACCTATAAAAATATTGAGGTGATCGTGGTTGACAATGGGTCAAAAGAAGACCCGACTGCCACATTCAAGGAAATTTATCCGGATGTCAAGGTCATTTTAAACGGGAAGAACCTGGGGTTCACCGGTGGCAATAATGTGGGCATCCGCGCCGCCAAAGGCGATTTCCTGTTTATCGTAAATAATGATACAGAATTTACACCCGGCCTGATCGAAGGGTTGCTGGAGATATTTGACCAATACCCCGATGCCGGAATGGCCAGCCCCAAATTTCATTACTTTTTTCACAAAGGAACCATCGAATACGCAGGCTATGAAGCGGTAAATATCTTTACCGGTCGCAATGGCATGATCGGTTGCAAGGAGCCCGACAATGGTCAATATAATACCATCAAAGAAACGAATTATGCCCATGGCGCCGGTATGATGGTGCCCCGTAAGATCATTGATGAAGTTGGCCCCTTGCCCGAGCAATTCTTTATTTATTATGAGGAACTCGACTGGTGTTCCCATATACGGAGAAAAGGATACAAAATCTATTACCAGCCAAAATCCCTTTTTTACCACAAAGAATCAATGACCACGGGAAAGTCCAGCCCCTTCAAGACTTTCTACCATACCCGGAACAGGATCCTTTTTATGAAAAGGAATGTAAACTTTCTGCAGTTTCTGGTTTTCACCCTCTATTTTACCTTCCTGACCGTGCCTAAAAATACTGCCCAGTTTATACTCAAAAAACAATGGCATCACCTGCGTTCCTTCTGGAAGGGGATATTCTGGCATTTTAATAAATCAATCTCCTTTAACTGATAGCTTATGTGTGGTATAGCAGGTTTTATCGATTTTAAGAAGGAGACAGGAAAGGATATCCTGGTCCGGATGACAGATGCCCTGACCCATCGGGGGCCTGATGATGCTGGCTATGATGTGATCCCCACCCCGGATGCCGCCATCGGATTAGGACAGCGGAGACTTTCTATCCTCGACCTCTCCCCTCTTGGCCATCAACCCATGTATTTCGAGCATTTATGCATCGACTTCAATGGCGAGGTATATAATTTTAAAGAAATTCGCAAAGAACTCGAAGAAAAAGGATACAGTTTTGCTTCCTGGTCAGATACCGAAGTGATCCTGAAAGGATATCACTGCTGGGGAACCGGAATCCTGGAGAAAATGACAGGTATGTTTGCCCTGGTCATTCACGATAAATTGAAAAATGAAGTCGTTTTTATCCGTGACCGGGCTGGTGTCAAACCTTTGTACTATTTCCACGATAATAATCTGTTGCTGTTCAGCTCCGAACTCAAGAGCTTTTCACAGCATCCTTCCTTCCAACGGAATATCAGCCGGGAAAGCCTGGCCCTCTACCTGCAGTATAGTTATATTCCCGCTCCCTATACCATTTTTGAAAAGACCCATAAACTGCTTCCCGGTCATTTGTTGCGGGTTGACCTTGCTACACAAAATACTACCCTGGAGAAATACTGGGATGTATATGATCACTACAACAAACCTACCCTTAAGATCTCAGACCAGGAAGCCATTGATGAAACGGACCGTCTGCTTAAGAAAGGGTATGATTACCGCATGGTAGCCGATGTTCCGGTGGGGGTTTTCCTGAGTGGCGGATACGACAGTTCTTCGGTTGCCGCCATCCTGCAACATGGCCGTACCGAGAAACTCAAAACCTTTACCATTGGATTTGAGGAAAAAGAATTCAATGAAGCCCCAGAAGCAAAAAAGATCGCGCAATACCTGGGTACCGACCATACCGAACTCTATGTGACCCATAAAGAAGCGGCCACCGTACTCCCCCTGTTGCCGGATATTTATGATGAGCCATTTGCCGACAATTCCACCGTACCCACCGTATTGGTGAGCAAATTGGCCCGTCAATCCGTAAAAGTGGCCCTGAGCGCCGATGGGGGTGATGAGATCTTTGGGGGCTACAATAAGTTTAAACAAGCCATAAAATACACTTCGTACCCGGTTGCTTTACAGTCGGTGCTGAGTAATTTTATGCAGACCATTCCCCCGGACCGCATTCCCTATTTCAACAAGAAATACAATTTTTCCACCCGGTACGAGAAGATGAAGCTGATCTGGAAGCATCACAATCCTTCCAAAGCTGTCAAGTACATTAGCCAATACATTACCCAATCAGAGGTGGAAGGTTTCCTTTCCAGGGATTTTCGTCCATTGGATACCTTTTTTGATTCCGGCGACCTGCTGACCAAGGGCGAAGAACAAGTCAATAACCTCCTGGCCGTGGATTACAAAACCTTCCTGGTAGATAATAACCTGGTAAAGGTTGACCGGGCTACCATGGCAGTAGGTTTGGAAGGTCGTGAACCAATGCTGGATCATCATATTATCGAATTCCTGGCCCAATTGCCTTCGGATATGAAGATCCGCGATGGTGTGACCAAGTGGTTATTAAAGGAAATCGTTCATAAATATATACCCAAGGACCTGATGGACCGGCCCAAGCGCCCCTTTATCGCGCCGTTGATGGTTTGGTTCAAGGAAGACCTGAAGCAACAATTAATGACCTATCTCAGCGAAGAGGCTTTGCTGAAAACAGGGTTATTTAATCCAGCACCCATTGTGGCGCTGCGCGACCGGTACCTCCGGGGGGAAAATGTCAATTATCAAAAATTATGGCAATTATTGGTTTTCCAGTTATGGTATAACCGGTGGATCGCCCCATTGTAATAATCAAAACAACAAATACGTTCTAAAATCAATTTTATGAGCCAATATGTACTAGTAACGGGAGGAGCCGGCTTCATTGGATCACATGTAGTGAAGCACTGTCAGGATATGAATTTTAAGGTCGTGGTACTGGATGACCTCAGTGGTGGATTTGAGGACCATATCCCAGCGGGAGCCGAATTTGTAAAGGGCAGCATCACTGATGTAGCCCTGGTGGAATCACTTTTCGCCAAATACAAATTCACCTATGTTTATCACCTGGCCGCCTATGCCGCGGAAGGGTTATCCCACTTCATTCGGAATTTCAATTATAATAATAACCTGATCGGCAGCATCAACCTGATCAATCAGTCGGTGGTACACAAGGTCAAGTGTTTTGTTTTCACTTCTTCCATTGCCGTTTATGGCAAGGGTCAATTGCCCATGACGGAGGAAATGACGCCCGTTCCGGAAGATCCGTATGGGGTTTCCAAATACGCCGTGGAACTGGACCTGAAAGCCGCGCATGAAATGTTTGGATTAAACTATGTGGTTTTCCGACCCCACAACGTATATGGTGAAAACCAGAACATTGGCGATAAATACCGGAACGTGATCGGGATATTTATGAACCAGATCATGCAAGGGAAGAAACTGACCATATTTGGTGATGGCACCCAAACCCGTGCGTTTAGTTATATCGACGATGTGGCCATTCCCATTGCCAAATGTGTAAACATTCCGGGTGCGTACAACCAGGTATTTAATATCGGAGCCGACAAACCCTATACTGTGAATGAGTTGGCAACCGTGGTCTGTAACGAATTTGGTGTAGCCCCGGATATCAACTATCTCTCCGCACGAAATGAAGTGATGCATGCCTATTCAGATCATACCAAGGCTCACCATGTATTTGGCGATCCCACCGGCATAGACCTGAAAGAAGGAATTTCCCGGATGGCTGCCTGGGCTAAAAGAGTAGGCGCCCGTCAGAGCCAGGAATTTGGAAATATCGAAATCACGGAAAAGCTGCCTGATGGATGGCAGGTATTGACAAAATCAAAAAACCCGGCCTGATAACAGGAACCTTTCCAGGTGAAGCAGGGAAAAAAAATAAAAATTCTGGAGTGTATCCGCCAGGGAAAAATTGGTGGCGGGGAATCGCATTTGCTAAGTCTTGTGGAGAACATGGACCGCGATCGATTTGAACCGGTAGTGCTATCCTTTACTCCGGGCCCCATGGTGGACAGTTTGGAAAAAATGGGGGTAAAAACGCATGTTATTCATTCGGAAAAACCTTTTGATTTTTCTGTTTGGAAAAAAGTAAGGAAACTGCTGGAAGAAGAACAGGTGGACCTGGTACATGCCCATGGCACCAGGGCCAATTCCAATGTGCTTGGACCCGCCAGGAAACTCAAACTCCCTGTTATTTACACCATCCATGGCTGGTCCTTTCATGATGACCAACCGTTTTGGGTAAGAAACCTCCGGGCCATGGGTGAGAAATACCTGACCAGTCGTTCCTCACTCAATATCTCCGTTTCCCGCTCCAACCAGGAAACTGGTCAGAGGCATTTTAAAGGATTTCATTCAACAGTAATCAATAACGGTATCGATCCCCGGAAATTTGATCCCGGAGCGCAATACCCTGATATCCGGGCCTCCCTTGGAATATTATCGCAAGCCATCCTTTGTGGATTTATTGCCCGGTTCACACACCAGAAACAACCTCTGGTAATGATCAGCGCTTTTGAAAAAGTGGCGGTCAAACAACCCTCGCTGTACTTGCTACTGGTGGGTGACGGAGAGTTGAAGGAGGCCATGGAAAAGGCAATAGCCCAGTCACCCGTTCGGAACAGGATTATCCTATCCCCTCCCCGTTCAGACATACCGGCATTACTGGCTACGACCGATATTTTTGTCCTTCCCTCACTGTGGGAAGGATTACCCATAGCCCTCCTGGAAGCCATGGCCATGGGTAAGGCCATCATAGCCAGTGCGGCGGATGGCACCCGGGAAATCATGGTGCATGGCGAAAATGGGTATATGATACCAATTGAAGGATTGGAAGATAACCTTGAAAAAGCCTTGGTTACATTGGCTGGTGACAAGGAATTGCGGGTAAAACTTGGCCACGGAGCCCGGGCCACCATCACCGAAAATTTTGATGCCGGGAAAATGACCCGTCAGGTAGAAAAAGTTTACACCGAAATTTTGGAAACAATATAAAGGCATGAAACAGGAATTTGAACGTATAGCGGATATCAAGCGGCTAGATTTTATTGTCAAATCACTCCGTGAGCACCTGCCGGAAAATGCCGTGGTGCTGGATGTTGGTTGTGGAAATGGGGTTATTTCCCGCGGACTGGGTCGTCATGGCTTCAACGTCCTTGGGATCGATATCAGCGAAAAAACGATAGCCAATGCCCGGGCGCTTAACGACCTGCCCAATGTCCGGTTTGAGGTTATGAGCGCGGAACAATTATCGGTGAGCGAAACAAAATACCATGCCGTTGTTTGCAGTGAAGTATTGGAACACCTGAACCAGCCCGATCAACTCCTGAAAGTCATTCATGCCT
>JAYRZH010000051.1:0-3687 GCA_041916555.1 Chitinophagaceae bacterium
TGGGCTCCACCCAGGGCAAACAGCCTGTATGCCATCAAACTCAAAGAAATCACCCTGCCCGATACCCCGGAAATGGGTATCGCTATCGAAGGGAGCAGCGAGAGCTGGCCCTCATCCGAAAGGGAAGCCGTCTTGCCTTTGTTGGATTTATTCTCCAACAAGCGGCATTTTATAGAGATATTTAATAAAGGGAAAAATTCGTTTAATTACACCATTTCTTCTACGGTACCCTGGCTCAGTATCAGTGAATCCAAGGGGGTTATCGATTCACTGGATAAGCGGATATGGATCAGTGTTAATGGAAGCAATTTGCCCAAGAACTCCTCCTCCGGAGAAATTAGCATCCAGGGCGGAGGGAATACTGTAACGATAAAAGTTTACGCATTTAATCCAACCATAAAAGCAGGCACATCAATCAAAGGTTTTGTCGAAAGCAATCATGTCATTTCCATAGAAGCCGAACATTATAAAACTAATCTTGCGAAGGGGAATTACAAATGGATAAAGATCGAGGATTATGGCTTAACCCTTTCCGGCATGAGGGCAACGGCACCGGCCAATGCGTCCCCTGCAAAACCTAAACAGAACGCGCCCTGCCTGGAATATCCGGTACACCTTTTTTCAGCCGATAGCGCTGAAATCATACTAATCACTTCACCCTTATTAAATATTATGCCAGACCGGGATATAAAACTGGCTGTCTCTATTGACGATGGAGAACCCGTTTATATCACCAATGTACCAGACAAATTCAAAGTACACTGGTCTAACCCGGATTGGGCGCAAACAGTGGTAAAGCAAGCTCGTTGGAGTAAAACCACCTTGAAGATACCGGGAGCAGGAAGTCATACGTTGAAAGTCTGGATGGTTGATCCTGGTGTAGTGCTGGAAAAAATTATCATCAATACCGGGGGTCTGAAAGCCTCGAGGCTGGGCCCACCGGAAAGTTTTTACGCGAAATAGAGTGATATCCTATCTGGTTGATTTAAAGTGGTATGCTGGAAGCGGAGATGGATTAAGGTTATTTTTTAGCCTAATTCCAGTAAATGATTTCATACCGGAAAAGAATTGCTAAGAAACTATTTCGCATTTGTCAATATCTTTAACCAATGTGATTGCCCTGGTGCCAATCGTAACTTCAAACACCTTCAAATGCTTACACGGATTTTGCCTGCCGCCCTTCTAGCCCTTGTATTATTACCCGTTTTTGGCCAAGCGCAAAGCTTTGAGAAAACCGAATGGGGAATAAAGACAGATATCGGAGCCACAACCCTGGAAATCCAATTTTACAGTCCCTCCATCGCCCGGATTATCAAGACCCCTTTGCGCAATCGATTGAGCAGGGAAAGTCTTTCCGTTATAAAAAAACCAGAGCTAACGGCCTTTCAGGTCAGGCAAAAAGGAAATTTGGTTTCGCTGGTCTCCCAGAAACTCAACGTGGAGGTCAACCTGCAATCCGGAATTGTCTCTTTCTTCGGTGTAAAAGGTCCCAGACTATTAACCGAAAAGGAAGGAGGCACCCGCTTTACCCCCTTTGATGACGCGGGTAGCCCAACCTTTAGTGTGACCCAGGAATTCTTGCTGGACAAGGAAGAAGCCATCTACGGTCTGGGTTCCCAACAAAAAGGGAAAATGAGCCAGCGTAATGTAAACCTTACCATGATCCAGGGGAATACCGATGATTATATCCCCTTTTTCCAGTCGGTTAAAGGCTATGGATTGTTTTGGGATAATTATTCCCCCACCCAGTTTACCGATGACTCTACTGGCACCGGTTTTCATTCTGAAGTGGGGGAGGGCATCGACTACTATTTTCTCCTCGGTGGTAATGCCGATGGTGTGATCGCGGCCATGCGTGAACTTACCGGACAGGCACCCATGTTCCCGCTATGGACCTTTGGGTACTTCCAAAGTAAAGAACGTTATAAAAGCCAGGCTGAATTGGTAGGGGTGGTGAGAAAATACCGGCAATTGGGCGTTCCGCTGGATGGCATCATCCAGGACTGGCAATATTGGGGCAGTAACTATTTGTGGAATGCCATGGATTTTCTCAATGCCGAGTTTCCTAATCCCCAACAGATGGTAAAGGAAATCCATCAACTCAAAGCCCACCTGACCATATCCATCTGGAATTCATTTGGTCCGGAAACAAAACAATTCAAAGAACTCCAGCGCCTCGGGGCCCTGATGAATTTTTCCACCTGGCCTCAATCGGGTTCTGATAAATGGCCTCCCCTGCGAGACTATCCATCCGGGGTAAAAGTATATGATCCCTATAACCCGGCTGCCCGGGATATTTATTGGAAATACCTGAAAACCCTGTTTGACCTGGGTATCGATGCCTGGTGGATGGACTCCTCCGAACCCGATCACCTGGATTTCAAAGATTCTGACCTCAATAACAAAACCTACCTGGGATCATTCAGAAAAGTTCGCAATGCCTTTCCTCTGATGACCGTGGGTGGAGTTTATACGCACCAACGTGCTGTGGATTCAGCCAAACGGGTTTTCATTCTTACCCGCTCCGCCTTTGCCGGACAGCAACGCTACGGCGCCAATACCTGGTCGGGCGATGTTACTTCCTCCTGGAATGCCTTGCATAACCAGATTTCTGCCGGACTGAATTTCTCCATGACCGGTATCCCTTACTGGAATGCAGATATCGGGGGCTTCTTCCTGAACCGTTTCCCCAAAAAACTGGAGGACCCTGAATACCGTGAACTATATGTCCGCTGGCTGGAATTTGGCACTTTTACCCCCATGATGCGCTCCCATGGCGCAGACGCCCCAAGAGAGATATACCAGTTTGGAGAAAAAGGCAGCCCCCACTATGATGCCATTGAGAAATACATCCACCTGCGATACCGTCTGTTACCCTATATCTATTCTACCTCCTGGGATGTTACCCACCAGCAATCTAGCATGATGCGCCCACTGGCCATGGACTTCGCGGCCGATAAAAAAAGCTGGGATATCAATCATGAATACCTTTTTGGAAAATCAATCCTGGTTAGCCCGGTAACTACCTACTCGAAAACAAATACCGTAAAAGATACTTATCTCCCCAAGGGCGCCGACTGGTTTGATTTCTGGACAAGTGAGAAATTCCCAGGAGGGACCTTGGTCCAGAAGCAAACGCCTCTTGACATCATTCCGCTGTATATACGCGCAGGCTCCATTCTCCCCCTTGGGCCCACAGTGCAGTATTCCACGGAAAGGCCATGGGATACCCTCGAAATCCGCGTTTACCCGGGCGCCAATGGCCGGTTTATTTTATACGAGGATGAAAATGACAACTACAACTATGAAAAAGGCCAATATTCCACCATTGAAATAGTCTGGGATAATAAAAAACAAACCCTTGCCATCCTTGACCGGAAAGGCTCATTCCCGGGCATGCTCAGTCAACGGGTTTTCAATATTAAGTTGGCAGGACCTGGAAAAGCCATAGGGGACAAACCAATCGATCAGCCCGGGAAAATGATAACCTATACCGGCCAAAAACTGGTCATACCCCTCCAATAACCAAAAAAACGCGCAGAAAATCAATCACGGGATTATGTGCAATCGGTTGCCATAATTTCTTACCTTAGACCATAAAGCTTTTGCTATGCCTCTTAGATTTAAACCCCTGCTTACCCTCTGCCTGGGGGTGGTTTTTGCAAACCTTCTTATTGCCCAAAACCC
>JAYRZH010000051.1:3697-21279 GCA_041916555.1 Chitinophagaceae bacterium
TTATCACCAATCAGTACAGTGCCGACCCTACGGCCAGGGTGTTTGGTGACCGTGTATATGTGTTTCCATCCCATGATATCCTGGCCCAGGAAGGAAAAGGAAGGATCGGTTGGTTCTGTATGGAAGATTACCATGTTTTTTCTTCCGGCGACCTTACCAACTGGACCGATCATGGTGTGATCGTTCACCAAAACAAAGTTCCCTGGGTGCGCCCCGACAGCTACAGCATGTGGGCCCCGGATTGTGTGGAGCGTAATGGCAAATATTATTTTTATTTCCCTACAGCGGCAGCCGATACACTGACTTATGGAAGGGGCTTCTCTATTGGAGTCGCCATTGCCGATCGTCCCGAAGGGCCTTATACTCCCCAGGCCACACCCATCAAAGGGGTAAGGGGCATTGATCCCAATGTGCTGATCGATGATGACGGACAGGCCTACCTGTATTGGTCTGCCGGTAATATCTACGGCGCCAAACTCAAAGAGAACATGCTTGAGCTGGATTCAGATGTAAAAACATTGGGTGAATTACCCACCAAAGGTTTAAAGGAAGGCCCCTTTGTATTTAAAAGAAACGGGCTTTACTATTTAACCTATCCACATGTGGAGAACAAAACTGAAAGACTCGAATATGCCACCAGCACCACCCCCCTTGGCCCTTTTAAAGTGACCGGGGTTATTATGGATGAGTCGGCTTCGGGTTGCTGGACCAATCACCAATCCATCATGAACTTTAAAGGCCAATGGTACCTTTTCTATCATGATAAGGACCTTTCGCCAAACTTTGATAAAGCCCGTTCCATCCGGGCAGACAGCCTTTTCTTTAACGAAGATGGCACCATCCGGAAAGTGATCCCATCCCTGCGGGGCATCGGGGTATCACAGGCCTATCAAAAAATTCAGATCGACCGGTATAGTGAAATCAGCGCCAAGGGCGCCACTGTTGATTTTATCGACACCACCAATCGTTTCCTGGGTTGGAAGACCTTGTTTGAGAAAAAGGATGCCTGGATAAAGTACAATACAGTGGATTTTGCCAAAAAGAAATTTACCCATCTGCTGGTACGGGCCCGATCATTGACCGGAGGATCACTCGAAATTCGCACAAAATCTCCCGCAGGTTCTTTATTGGCAAAAGGTAAAATAGATGCCGGCCAGAATTGGAAAACCTATAAATGGCCCGTTACGGTTTCTCCTGCCGGGGTGGTTGACCTGCTGGTGAAAAGCCTGGCTGATGGACTTGTGGAAATTGACTGGATCCAGTTTGTTCCGGCACAGGCCACCAATCCTGTTGTATATGCCGATGTGCCTGACATGTCCATGATCAGGGTGGGGGATACCTATTATGCCAGCAGCACCACCATGCACTATAACCCCGGGGTACCGATCATGAAATCAAAGGACCTGGTAAACTGGAAACTGGTTAGTTATGCCTATGATACCCTGGCCAATATGGATGAATTGAACCTGGAAAACGGAAAGAGTACCTATGGCAGGGGTTCCTGGGCCAGTTCGATCCGGTACCATAAAGGGTTGTTTTACGTGACCACCTTTGCCCAAACCACAAATAAGACTTACATATTTGTCACCTCCGATATTGAAAAGGGCAAATGGAAACGAATTGAGTTTAGCCCCAGCCTGCATGATCACTCCCTTTTTTTTGACGACGATGGCAAAGCCTATTTGCTTTATGGTAATAAGAAACTGACCCTGGTGGAATTAGCGCCTGATCTGTCGGGTCCCAAGCCCGGTGGTCTTAATCAGGTGGTGGTTGAAAATTCAACCCAACCAACCGACGGGATCGGGCCCAGTGGATTAGGGGAAGGTTCTCAACTGTTTAAAGTAAAAGGGAAATACTACCTGTTCAATATAACCTGGCCCCGCGGGGGTATGCGTTCGGTGGTTATTCACCGGGCCGACAAGATCACAGGTCCCTATGAAGGCCGTGTTGCTTTGCAACACCTGGGCGTGGCCCAGGGTGGTCTGATTGACATGCCCAACGGAAAATGGTATTCCTACCTCTTCCGCGATAATGGCGCTGTTGGCCGCATTCCCTATCTGGTGCCTGTAAAATGGGTGGATGGATGGCCGATACTAGGCGAAGGTGGAAAAGTACCTGACCTGCTCGACCTGCCGGCCAAAAAAAGTTTGATACCCGGGATAGTAGCCTCCGATGAGTTTCTTCGCAAACCTGGAGAACCCAAATTGCCCCTGGTCTGGCAATGGAACCATAACCCTAAAAATAATTTGTGGTCTGTGGACAAACGAAGTGGTTATCTCCGTTTGACAACCGGCCGGGTGGATACTTCATTTTATCTGGTTTCCAATCTACTTACCCAACGGACAATCGGACCGGTTTGCTCAGGCATCACTTCGTTGGATGTAACAAATATGAAAGATGGTGATTTTGCCGGTATGGCCCTCTACCAAAGAAGATATGGGCAGGTTGGAGTAAAACAGGAAGCGGGTAAAAAATGGATTGTAATGGTAAGCGCGGAATCGGAGAACGCTGTGGAAAAAGAGAGAATACCCCTGGAACAAGGAACCATATTCTTCAAGATCAGTTGTGATTTCACCGATCGCACCGATATAGGATATTTCTTTTACAGCCTGGATGGAAAGAACTGGAAAACAATAGGGTCCACGTTGAAAATGTCTTATACACTCCCGCATTTTGTCGGATACCGCTTTGCCCTCTTTAATTATGCCACCCAACAGACTGGCGGTTATGCGGATTTTGACTATTTCCGCATTACAGAGTGAGAATTGTCACAAACTTGCGTCAACTGCTTTCGTGATGGAGGTCACGTAATAAGGATTTTTCCCTGACGACCTTTGTGTCATCATGAAATACTTAATTATCGGCGCCGTAGCAGGGGGAGCCAGCACCGCCGCCCGTCTCAGGAGAATGGATGAACACGCAGAAATCATCTTATTTGAAAAGGGGGAATATGTTTCCTATGCCAATTGCGGATTACCTTATTACATAGGGGATGTGATCAAGGAAAGAGAGAAACTGTTTGTTCAGACGGCCTCCGGTTTTCATGACCGCTTTAATATTGATGTACGGGTTCGCTCCGAAGTAACAGCGATCGATCCGGATAAAAAAATGGTTGCCGTAAAAAACCTGGTAACTGGAGAGGAATATACCGAGTCATTTGATAAACTGGTTCTTTCCCCGGGTGCCGAACCGGTTCGTCCTCCTCTTCCCGGTATCCTGGAGCCTGGAATATTTACCCTTCGTAATGTAGGAGATACGGATAAAATCAAAAATTATGTGAGCCGGTTTCCAAAAGGGAAAGCGGTGATCATTGGCGCCGGGTTTATTGGTCTTGAAATGGCCGAAAACCTCCACCGCCTGGGGATGGATGTATCCATTGTGGAAATGGGAAACCAGGTAATGGCCCCGCTGGATTATACGATGGCCGCCCTGGTACAACAACATATACGCTCCAAAGGCGTGCACCTGTTTCTGGAAACAGCTGTTACTGGTTTTGAACGAAATGAACAAGGGCTTGTGGTAAAGGTCAAGGATCATGAACCCCTTGACGCGGATATAGTGATCCTTTCCATAGGCGTTCGACCGGATACCCGACTGGCAAAAACCGCAGGTTTGGAAATTGGCAAAGCCGGTGGAATATTGGTCAATGAATTTCTGCAAACCTCCCATCCTGATATTTATGCTGTGGGGGATGTGATCGAGTTTACCTGTCCCATTACCGGTATGCCGACCAATACATTTTTGGCCGGTCCCGCAAATAAACAAGGTCGCATCTGCGCGAATAATATTGTTTTTGGTAATACCCGCTCCTACAAAGGAGCCATCAATACCGCTATAGCCAAGGTGTTTGATATGACCGTGGCAACCGCCGGTGTCCCCGTGAAGAAGCTCAAGGCCTCCGGAATGGAACCGGTTGTATCGACCACCTATAATGGCTCCCATGCGGAATATTATCCGGGTGCCGAAAAAATGACGATCCAATTGGCGTATGAACCAAAGACCGGTCGGCTTTGGAGCGCCCAGGTGGTAGGGTATGAAGGGGTTGATAAGCGACTTGACCTGCTGGCTACCGTTATCAGGAATAAAGGCACGATCTATGAGTTAACCGAAATTGAACATGCCTATGCCCCTCCTTATTCTTCGGCCAAAGATCCCGTAAATATGGCCGGGTTTGTGGCTGAGAATATTCTTCAGCAAAGACTTCAGCCTTTCTACTGGCCTGAGGTTAAGGAAATAGGATCCACTGATTTTTTACTGGATGTGAGAACCAGGGAGGAGTACAGTCATGGTTCCATTCCCGGTGCGGTTAACATTCCGTTGGATGAGTTAAGAAACAGGTTGGATGAAATCCCCACTGATAAGACCATTTATCTTTTCTGCCAGGTAGGTATGCGCGGTTATCTTGCTGCCCGCATCCTGATGCAAAGGGGTTTTGATGATGTCCGGAGTTTGTCGGGTGGTTACCGCATCTGGGAAGCCTGTAATGCCGAAAAAACCTTGCTGGAAGAAAACAAACTGGTGGCCAGTATCTGACCTCCTACAAGTATTTTAACCTTTCTTCTTCCAGGTCCAACCGGTAGAGATGCCTTCGTACATAGGGTTCATGAACGGATTCATCTTTGTTCCAGTCACGAAGCCATTCCCGTTGTTTGTTGATCATCTCCAGCATCACCACTTTACATTCCCCATTGAGGTTGATCCCTTCGGCCGCGTCTTCGCCGCTTTCCCATTTTTGGGCCATGTATTGCAGGGCGGCTTCTTCTTTTAGCGCTTCTGAGTATTGTGATTTCAGGTATTGAAGGCTTTCCTTGTTTAGTTTACGGTGCAGGTCAATGTAAACACTATCATCGGGCAGCTTTTCATTTTCTTTCAGCATATTGATCTTTTTGATCAATAAGGGTAGGGTGAGACCCTGACCAACGAGTGTCAACAGGATCACCACAAATGTGATAAAGAGGATGAGGTTACGCTGGGGAAACGGGGTGCCGTCGGCCAGCTCTTTGGGTATCGACAAGGCTGCGGCCAGTGATACCACACCACGCATGCCAGCCCAACCCAATAAAAATGGCGCCTTAAATCCAGGTGAACGCTCCGCCACCGGAATAATATACCTCATAATCAACGTAACGACCACCGCGCCATAGGCCGCGATCATACGCGAAACAACAAGTACCGCGGTTATCAGTAGCCCATACCCAATGGCGCTCCGCATACTTGTTCCTTCCAATCCATCCGTAATGGCAGGCAAACCCAATCCGATCAGGATAAATACCAATCCATTCAACATAAAGGAAAAACTGCCCCATACCGAATAGCCTTTGATACGGCTATCGCTATTTAGGAACAGGTGTTTCCGGTTGGCCAGAAACAAACCGCCGCTTACTACGGCCAATACTCCTGAACTGTGCATGGTTTCCGCCAGGATATACATGGAGTATGGTGCTACCAGGGTCAGGACAATATCCATCTCCGCATTAGTGGGTAAAAGGCGGTGTGTTTTAAAAAATACAAATCCGAGCAATACCCCCACACCGGCACCGGCAAACACCATCCAGGCAAAACTCAGAGCCGCGTCCTGCCAAATAAACTGCCCGGTTGCAACAGCCGCCAACGCAAAACGGAATATGATCAGGGAGGACGCATCGTTAAAAAGACTTTCCCCTTCCAGGATGGATTGGAAACGCGAAGGAACCTTTACAAACTTCATGATCGAGCCGGCACTTACCGCATCAGGTGGGGAAACGATCCCTCCCAACAAAAAACCCAGGGCCAATGAAAACCCCGGAATAAAATGATTGGCCACAAAGGCCACGCAAATGGCGGTTAGGAAAACAACCACAAATGCGAAACTGGTTACGATCCTTCGCCATTTCCACAATTCCTTCCAGGAAATTGACCAGGCTGCTTCATAAAGCAAGGGAGGAAGGAAAATTAAAAAGATCAATTCCGGGTCGATCTCAATCTTTGGGATCCCCGGGATCAGGCTCACCGCCAATCCACCCAGCACCAGCATGATGGGGTAGGCGACCTTGATCTTATTGGCAACAAGGATCAGTAATATAATCAGGATGAGTATGCCTAAATAGAACGGGAAATGATGAAGCATCCCCAATATTAAGGAAACTTATCTATTTCCCTATCTTGCGTATAAATTGCCCTCATGCCCCATTCATTTCTTATTGACGGGATACGGACACCGATTGGAAATTTTGCCGGAACGCTTTCTTCAGTAAGGGCCGATGACCTGGCTGCGCTAGTGATCAAAACCCTGATGGACCGACACCCGGAACTACCGGCTGAACAGCTTGACGAAGTAATTTTCGGTTGTGCGAACCAGGCAGGGGAGGATAACAGAAATGTGGCCCGCATGGCTTTGCTATTGGCCGGTATGCCAACCACTGTTCCCGGGGAAACAGTAAACCGACTTTGTGCCTCCGGCATGTCAGCGATCATACATGCCCATCGGGCCATACAGGCAGGGGATGGTGACCTGTTTGTTTCCGGTGGGGTGGAGCAAATGACCCGGGCCCCCTGGGTGATTTCCAAATCAACCAAACCCTTTGGAAATGATTCCAGGATGGAAGACAGTTCCTTTGGCTGGCGATTTGTCAATCCAAAGATGAAGGAACAATATGGCACCGACGCCATGGGAGAAACCGCAGAGAACCTGGTAGATATTTACCATATATCCCGCGAAGACCAGGATAAGTTTGCAGCTTGGTCGCAACAAAAAGCGGCTGCTGCCCAAGCATCTGGTCGTTTTGCCAAAGAAATTACAGGTGTGGAAATCTCCAGCCGCGCCGGTACTCTGATATTTGATAAAGACGAATTCATCAAACCGGCCACTACTCTTGAGGTCTTGGCAAAATTGAATCCAGCCTTTCGTAAGGAGGGGACCGTTACAGCCGGCAATGCCTCCGGATTGAATGATGGGGCCGCTGCCACTCTGGTAGCTTCCGAAAAAGCGGTAAAGGCATACGGACTAAAACCCATTGCCCGGATCATCGCTTCCGCGGTTGTTGGGGTAGAGCCTCGAATCATGGGGATTGGCCCGGTAAAAGCCTCCCAAAAAGCATTGGCCAAAGCAGGTCTTACGCTTGAGCAAATGGATATTATTGAGATCAATGAAGCTTTTGCCGCACAGGTATTGGCTTGTACCCGGCAATTGGGACTAAAGGACAATGATCCCCGGATCAATCCCAATGGGGGTGCCATTGCCCTGGGTCATCCATTGGGAATGTCGGGAACCCGCATCGCCTGGTCTGCGGGGCTGGAGTTAACGGAACAGAAAAAGAAATACGCGCTGGTAACAATGTGTATCGGGGTCGGGCAGGGATATGCTTTAATACTGGAAAGGGTATAAACTTCTTGCCGAGGTGGATAAGTATCCCTGCGAAAAACCAGTCAAAGCGCTTTTTCCAAAAGCCATTCCATCATTTCCCTGTATTTCACCACCTTTCCGTGTTCAGTTTCACAATTGACATAGGGGATATCATTCTTACCACAATACACGCTTAGGGAACCATCATCGGTACAGGCTTCGTTATTCTGAAGAACACAATTAAATCCTTTGTCTTTTATCTTCTGAAAAAGCGATTCCCGGGTGACCAGAAAAAAATCATCGGGATCCTCATCAGGATTAATGAATACCTTTTTGGCATCCTGGCTTTTTTCTCCTCCACCTGTATAACTGTTTATGGAAAAATAGCCTTCCGTATTATTATGCAGGGAAATGACCAGGGAGGTAGGTTTTGGAAGCAATTGAATAAAACGTTCTCCCAATTGCCGGATGGATTTGGCGGCTTCGGGATGATACCGCCCCATCAGGCGCAGGTTTCGGTCAACGCCCGCTGGGGTAAAAATGCCATTGGGGTCAAAGGAATAAAACTTCCCACGCACGTTGAATCGGATAAGACGCCTGTTCAGGTTATCAATACGGAGAAGTTGCCCGCCTTTTTTTTCCAGGATGGTCTTGGTAGCCTCCACCGAGGTTTGTTCATCATCGTGAAGGTTGACAAAGACAATTCCCCCGGCTGGTCCAAAGGTTGTTTTCACCAATGGGAGTTTTCGATCACCCAGGCGGTGATACACTGTCTTTTCCAAGGGGGCGGGTTTTCCGGAGAGACTGCAAAATCCCGGAATCAGGAACAGAAGGGATATGGTCCGCAGGGAAACCATGGGTTTGGGTTAATCCACCAGTTCTTTCTTCATCAGGTTCATTAATTCAATGTCGATCATTTTTTGGGCCAGCATGATCATGTTCTTGAACGCCACTGCCCCGGAGATTCCATGCCCGATGATTACGGGTTTCGATACGCCAAGGACGGGAGTGCCGCCGTAAATTTCAAAATTGAATTGTTGGAAATAGGGGTGGTTTATTTTTTTCTCGTGGGTGATATCAAACAATGATTCAGCCATTTTCAGGATGATATTCCCGGTAAAGCCTTCACAAACCATTACATCAGCCTTGTCGAGCAAAATGTCCCGGCCTTCAATATTTCCGATGAAATGAATGTGTTTATTTTCCTTCAGCAGGGGGTAAGTAGCTTGGGCGAGGATATTCCCTTTTCCTTCCTCTTCTCCCACATTAAGCAAGCCAACTCTCGGATCCTGGATACCGAGGATATGCCGGGCATATACACTTCCCATGGTGGCAAACTGGTTTAGTTGCTCAGGCTTGCAATCGGCGTTTAATCCCACGTCAAGTAAAAGGCCTGTTTTCCCGTTTTCTTTGGGGATGATGGTGGAAATGGTTGGCCTCATCACACCTTCCAGGGCTTTGATGGAAAACAGGGCGCCTACCAGCATGGCCCCGGTATTTCCGGCGCTGATAAACGCATCTATCTTTTCTTTGGCCAGCAGGCCAAAACCAACAGCTATGGAGGAATTGGGTTTTTCTTTCAGGGCCTTGGTGGGATGCTCATGCATGCCAATAACCTGATCGGTGGGAATGAGTTGAACTTTATCAAGGGGAACCTGGTATTCAGCCAACAGGGGACGTATGGCTGCTTCATCACCAGTTAACACAAGGGACGAGGGCTGGGGGGCCTCTGAGAAATACTGGCTTATGCCTTTAACTGCTTCGAGAGGGGCAAAGTCGCCGCCCATGAGATCGATACCGATATGCATGGGGCAAAGGTCGGAAAAACTATCAATAGACAGAAGTCAAAAGACCGAAGTCCGAAGTCAGGCATTTGATGTTAGGAAATGCTTCCAGCCTCCGACATCGGACTTCCGACTCCAGACTATTTCACGGGTGATTTCTCAGCTACTACTTTCCCTTTGTAGATCAGTTTTCCTTCGCTTACATGGGCGCGATGGCGAACATGGGTCTCTCCGGTAGCGCTATCTGTGCTCAGGGTAGCGGAAGTAGCCTTGTAGTGAGTGCGGCGCTTGGCACTGCGTTGCTGGCTATGGCGTCGTTTCGGATTTGGCATATCTTAAATGTTTACAGTATGATAATTTATTTTCCTAAATTTTTAAACTTTTCAAGACCTTTCCAGATCGGGTTTTCATCGGGTTTCTGCTCGGTCCCCAGGTCAAGCTTGTCAAGCATTTCACGCACGGCAGGATTGCAATAAGGGCCATCCATTTTCTCAAACTCACAAACCTTTTGCATGGGTATGCTCAGGTTGATGAACTCATAGATCCAGTTGGCCACATGAAGATGGCTTTCACCCCGACCGATATAGAACACATCGGGATCGTCTTCCTGTTCATTCATCAATTCGGGTTCTTCCACCATTTTTACCGTTACCGTAAACTCATCCCATAATTCAAAGGGAAGGTTATTGCTGCAACGGTCGCATGTTACTTCCAGGGTGCCCCCGATCTCAAATTTCAAGAGCATAAACCCCGTTTTCTTGTCCAGCGTCATACGAACCTTGGCCTGACAATTACGAAAATCCTGCTGTTGAAAGTCTGCAAAGAACTTATCTGTTATTTCGTAGTTATATTCATGGGGCCCAGGTTTCAGTCCCACAAAGGCTATCTCATATTCCCGGCCTCTGCCCATGACACAACTTTTTTAAAGAGTTTGCAAAGGTAGGGGAAATCTGGGAAAATTGATACGGGATTTGTGATTATTTTTACCGCCAGCCTTTGCTTAAATACTTGATTTAAAGATACTTAATTTTTAATAGGGTGCAGCTATACCTGACTCGACTTTTTAAAGCTCTGATGAAGGCCCGGTTATGGGTCTTTTTGGTCTCCTCGGCCATTGCCATCAAATGGATTTCCCTCTATCCGGCCTTCGTGGAAAAATATTATACCTACGGGGTTTACCCGGTTATTTCCACGGTCCAGCGGTACCTTTTTGGTTGGGTTCCCTTTAGCCTGGGCGACCTTTTTTACGCCTTCCTGGTTCTGGTGGTCATTTTCCGGACCGGCAAGCTGGTACGGGTTCTTTACCGGAAGGAATTCAACAAACAATACCTGCTTTCCGGGCTCAAACAGGCCATTTTCTTTTTTCTTTTTGTTTATGTGTTCTTTTATGGACTTTGGGGATTGAATTACAATCGGTTAGGTATTTCCCACCAGCTTGGTTTAAAAGTGGGTAAATATGAACTTGCCGAACTCGACAGCCTGACCGCAACCCTCACTGCCCGGATCAACCAATATGCTGCCCAGGTGTCCGATGCCGACCTGGCCAGTTTCAGGAAAAAGAAGAAACTCTTTACGGAAAGCCGGGTGGCCTTCCGGGAACTGGAAAAGAAATATGCTTTTTTACGGTACGAGCCCAAGTCGATCAAACCTTCGCTTTACAGCTACCTGGGCAACTTTCTGGGCTTTCAGGGCTACTACAACCCCTTTTCCGGGGAGGGGCAGGTGAACACCACCATACCGCCTTTTTTAGAGCCCTTTGTGGCCTGTCATGAAATCGGGCACCAACTTGGGTACGCCAAGGAGTATGAGGCCAACTTTGTGGCCTTTCTGGCCTGTCGCAATTATGAAAACCCGGTATTCCGGTACTCCCTGTATTTTGACATGTTTCATTATGCCATCGATGACCTTTACGGAAAAGATAGCAGCGCGGCGCGCAAATACCTGGACCAACTGGATCCAATGGTCAAAAAGCACCGGAAGGAACTGGTTGATTTTTACAAGGGCTACAGGAACCCCATTGAACCGATCATTTCCAATATTTACGGCCAATACCTGAAAGCAAATGGTCAACCTGATGGGAAAAGGAGTTACAACCGCATCGTTGGGTGGCTGGTAGCCTATGAAAAGAAGTTTGGGAAGGAGGCTATTTAAAACTTGTTCTTCCACATCATGCTTTCCACCGGCTTATCACCCTGCATGCTGTATTTGGCATTTTTCTTCTTGTTATAGGCAATTTCAATTTCCCCTTCAACCGGGAAATAGATCAGTTGCCCCACCGGCATACCCTTATACACTTTTACCGGTTGTTTTACCGAGATCTCCAGGGTCCAGTGCCCGCAGAAACCTACATCACCCTTACCGGCCGTGGCGTGAATATCGATACCCAGCCGGCCTGTCGATGATTTTCCTTCCAGAAAAGGAACATGGGCATGTGTTTCGGTATATTCAAGGGTAACCCCGAGGTAGAAAATATGGGGGTACAATACAAAGCCGTCATCGGGAATCTCAAAATACTCGATCTCATTATGCTTTTTGGCATCCAGGATATGCTCGCGATAGGTGGCCAGCCATTTCCCAAGATGAACATCATAACTGTTACTACCCAGGCAATCCCGGTCAAATGGTTCGAGTTTGATCGTTCCCTTGTTGATCTCCTCCAAAATCCGCAGGTCAGAAAGGATCATTTTTTCAAATGCTTTTTAATTATCAATTTGCAGGCCAGCAAAGTAAGGATTGAATCCCATCCCATGCCCATTTTTTTTCAACATACTGTCAACGACAACACCCGGATAGGGGTGTGGCGGATAGAAGAAGGTGAAGATTTTTTTAAAGAATCGGTCCCGCTTCAGCGGGAGGTAAGTCATCCGCACAAACGGCTTCAGCACCTGGCAGGGCGGTTCCTCCTTCGCTACCTCTATCCCGCTTTTCCTTATGACCTGATCCGTATCGCGGATACCCGAAAACCTTATCTCCCTAATGAAGATTTTCATTTTTCCATTTCTCATTGTGGGGATTATGCGGCGGCCATTGTAAGCCCAACCCTTCGTGTGGGTATCGATATCGAATCACCCCAGGGAAAGATCAGCCGGCTGAAAGATAAGTTTACCAGCGAACAGGAGAGGGCCGTTTTTCAGCTTTCGTTTGCCCCTGATGATATTCGCCTGCTGACCCTGATCTGGTCGGTTAAGGAAACAATCTATAAATGGTATGGGGAAGGGGGCGTGGATTTCAGGGAACATATAAGCCTTACCGGGCACGTTCCGGATAGCCAGGTAATTACCGGCTTCTTTATTAAAAATTCAACGGCTTTTAGCGTTGCGTACAAATGGCTTGATGACCTTGTTCTCTGTTGGATCGTTACCTGAACAGAGCCGTGTAATCATCCCTCATCATCCCCATTCTCCAGTAAATTCAGGTCCACCGAATCCTGACCGGCAATTCCTTCCACAGAGCCTTTGATATGCGCGGCATTGAGTAATACCTTTTCAAGTTGTTTTTCCCTGGCCTTCCAGATCTTTTCCATCATATCCTTTTCTTTTTGAATGGAAAGCCGCATGCTCATAAATCCTTCCCGGATCGCCTTCCATTGTTCAGCGAATTCGTTACTGGTCAGGTAATCATACAGCATGTGCATCTTATCACCCTTGTTCTCCTGGTTACGGGAGGCGCTGGCGATGCGGATCAGGCTGTCGCGCAATAAAAATGAAACAGCCCTGGCCTCGTGAAACCCACAGATCCAGACCCCGTTCTTTTCACCAAAACTTGACATCCCTTTTGGAAAGGTCTGGGTCACCAGGATAGCCACATCTGCCGCCTGGCTGCGCATATCATGTTTGAGTTTATCGATCCAGTCATTGACAAATTCCTTGGTCCGCTTGCTTTCATAAATGATTTTACCACAATCCTGTCCTGCCATATTCCGCACGGTTTGGATGCAATCCGCGCCTTTGACCCCTTTTCCCACTTCTTCCACCAGGTCGAATGGGAAATTGGTCCGGAGCATTTCTTCCAAAAGCAATTCCTGCACTTCCCCCTGTGATTGGGTCAACCCTTGTTCCGCCCTTCGCTTCATTTCCTCGGCCAGTTTTTTCTGCGCATCCAGTTTCTCCTCCATTTCCTTCATCTTAAGTTGGAACTCGGTTTCTTTGATGGCAATCCGTTCCGCCTCTTCCCGCCGGATGGTTTCGGATAATTTGGATCGCTCTTCCAACAATACTTTTTGGATCTCCAGCTCCAGTTCCTTTTCCTTGGTTTGTAATTCCTGTTCTTTTCGCAAAAACTCCAGTTCCTTTTCCCTGGCCAAGCGGAGTTTCTCTTCGTTTTCCTTATTGTTCTGCTCCAGCAACCGCAGCTTATTTTCAAAATCACCGGCGATATGTTTGCGCAGGGATTCCTCTGTCTCTTTGACCAGTTTGTTTTTTTCGTCGGCAAACTGCTTTTCCTTCTCCTTTTGCCAGGAGACCATCTTTGTCCTTAACTCACGCTCCACCTCATTCCGGATGGTTTCGGTTGGTTCAAAGACATGGTTGCAATTGGGGCACTTGATACTTTCCAAGACCGGTAAATTTGGATTGAGAAATTGGGTAATAAAATGGGCAGGCTCCTTTCCCGCTTATTCTTCGGGGGAGAATTGCATGAATTCGCGTTTTACCGCCTTTAACATGCTGAAAACCTGTACCACTTCGATCAGCAAAAGTACAACGAGGGCGAGTAATACATACCAGGGGATATCAAGGCGGGGGATGCCTTTATAATCCTTGAAGCGTTCATAGTACCACCCGGCTGTGGCCAACCCTCCGGCCAGCCCAACCACCAAAAAGGATAACATGGTATAAACCGTTTTCAGAAACATGATACGCATATTGCTATAACCCACTTTGAGGTTTTCCAATATGGCAGCAGGAATGATCAGCACCAGGGCCACCCATCCCCAGTTTTTGGAAAACCAGGAACTACTGACCGAGGAATTCAGGATCAGGATAATGACGATCGATAATAATCCCCAGGGGAATAAAAGAAAACGGCTGGTTTTTTTGGGTGTAGGAGTAGGCATGGGTTTCTTTGTCTCGTAAATATATACTATTTACCCGAATGCCGGATTTCAGATAAACACCCTGTTTCCCACGCTATAGCTCTCCCTGAATTCCTTGGGGGTACACCCTTTTTTCTTTTTAAATAAACGGTTGAAGTTGGAAATATTATTAAAGCCACAATCATAGGCTACTTCTGAAATGGAGTCGGTGGTATCGATCAGCAATCTTGATGCCTGGCCCAGCCTGAGTTCCAGGAGGCTGTCGATAAAATTGATCCCTGTCTTGGATTTAAAAAACCGGCTGAAGGAAACATCGGTCATGTTGACCAGTTTGCTTACTTCCGACAGCGTTATATTCCGGTGAAAATTCTGATTCATAAACTCGAGGGCCGTATCAATACGGCGGCTGTTGTACGAGAGTTCGGCATTGCTGAAAGTGGAATCTGAAAGCGTATGCATGTTTCGGGAAACCGACAGGTCGTGGAGGATCGAGATCAATTCCAGTACCGAATCAAACCCTTGTTTTTGACCAAGCAATAAAAGACGGGGCATCAGTTGCTGGGCGGTTGTTTTTGAAAATAGGATCCCTTTGGCGGATCGTTCAAGCATGGTGCGGATAAAACTCAACTGGTTACGCCGGAGAAATTTTTCATCAAACAGGTCCTTGTGAAACTGGATCGTAACCTCGGTGATCTTCCGGCTTTTGGTTTTGTGGGTCTGCCACACATGGGGGAGGTTCGATCCCACCAGCACCAGTTCAATGTCATCAATTTCCCCAATATGGTCACCCACCACCCGGCGGGCGCCTTTGGCATTATGAATAAAATTCAATTCGAGTTCTTCGTGGTAATGAAGCGGGAAATCAAAATCGGATTTAACCCGGGTAAAGATCGTAAAGCAATCGGCCGGGGTCAGCGGGATGATTTCCCGCATGATGTTCTTATTCATACAAACAGCAATTGTGTTAAAATACAAGCCAGTTGTTAAAATAGTATCAGTGTCTGGCGAAACAAAATTAAAGGGTAATTGCAAATCCCCCTATGAAAATTAAATTTATTTGTGATTTGATCATTTTGGCGGCTAAATAATACTAAAACTGGATAAAATGATACTATAATCAGATACGGGCGGAGACCTAATTTTGGTTTCAAATCTTCTTGCTGTATGAGAAAGACACGATTCCTCCATGCAATCGCTTGCCTAGCGATTGTCCTTTTCTCCCTCACCTTAAACGCGCAGAACCGGGTTATTACCGGTGTGGTATCCGACCAAAGCGGAGTACCTCTGATAAATGCGACTGTTACGGTAAAAGGGGGAAACACCTCTGTGGTAACCGACAATTACGGGGTATTCAAGATCACCGTACCGTCAAATGCCACGGCCCTGGTAATTACTTATGTAGGCGCCAAAGCCAAAGAGATTTCGCTGGAAGGCAAAACCAATGTGATCGCCACCCTGGATGTTACCGACAACAAACTCGGGGAAGTGGTGGTGATCGGATATGGTACCGCCAAGCGCGCCGATGTTTCTTCGGCGATCTCCTCGGTTAAAACCAAAGACCTGAAGGATATGCCGGTGGCGGGTATCGACCAGGCCATCCAGGGTAAGGTGGCCGGGGTGACTGTCATTAATAATAGCGGTCAGCCTGGTGGCGGGGTTTCCCTTCGGATTCGTGGCGTAACCACGATCAACGCCAACGATCCGCTGATCGTGGTGGACGGGGTCATCTTTACCAGCAACACCAAATTCAGCTCCGGTTATGCGGGCTTAGGTGGCTCTGATGGACAAACCGGAAACAGTTTTCTGGCTACCCTCAACCCCAATGATATAGAATCGATCGACATCCTGAAAGATGCTTCCGCGCAAGCCATTTATGGTTCCCAGGCAGCCAACGGGGTAATCCTCATCACCACTAAAAAAGGTAAGACAGGGGAAGGAAAGATCGGCTATGAAATGTATGCCGGTAATCAGATCGTTCAGAAGAAACTGGACCTGATGAACCTGCGGGAATTTGCCCAGTATCAAAATGAAGTAGCCCCCATCCTTGGTATGGTGCCAAGTGATGAGTTTGCCGATGTTTCAAAACTTGGACCGGGTACCGATTGGCAGGATGCCATGTTCCGCACCGGAACCGTTCAAAACCATCAGCTTAGTTTTAGCGGAGGAAAGGATAAAACAAACTATTATTTGTCGGCCGGCTACTTTACCCAGAAAGGTATCCTGGTTGGATCCGATTTCAAACGTTATTCCACCCGTTTCAACCTTGATCATCAAATAAAATCCTGGATGAAAGTGGGCGTAAGCGCCAATGCTTCCCGCAGCATCCAGAATGTGACCCTGGCCGATGCCGCCGAGGGCACTATTTGGTGGGGTACTGTTCAAAGCCCGCTGATCCCGGTGAAAAACCTGGATGGCAGTTGGGGTGGTGGTGGCCAATCAGTCGGTGGCTACCAATACTCGCAGGATAACCCCATTGCCCGGAGTTATTACCGGGGCAACCGGTCCACCAGCACGCAGGTGTTTGGTCAACTGTATGCCGAGATCGAATTTTTCAAAGGGTTTAACCTCCGCAATGAATTTGCGTACAGTGTCAGCCAATACAATAACCTGGCCTTTCAAAAGCAGGGCAGTTTTGGAAATACCAGTCTTCGCAGCCAGCTTTTCGACTATCGTGGAAACGGGTATTACTATGCTGTCAGAAATTATTTCAACTATTATAAAAATATTGGTAAACACGCTATCAGTGGTACAGCCGGTCACGAGGCCCAGTACAATTATTGGGAAAGCCTGAATGGAAAGAAAGTGGATCTGCAGAATAATATCCTCGACCTGAATGCCGGTAGCAGTGACCGTGATACCTGGGAACTGGGTGGTGGTAAATCTGATAATACGATTGAGTCCTATTTTGTAAGGGCCACCTATTCTTATGATAACCGGTATTCCCTGAACCTGAGTTTACGTCGCGATGGATCCTCCAGGTTTTATGGCAAAAACAAATGGGGTAATTTCCCGGGTGCTTCTTTTGCCTGGACTATCACCAATGAGCGTTTTGCCGAGAATTGGAAGAAGACCGTCAGTTTCATGAAACTGCGTATTGGATATGGGGAAGTGGGAAATACCAACCTGCCCAATGGGGCCCCCAATCCTCCTTATACTTCTGTTGTTTCCTTCTGGCCCGGACCCGTAGGATTTGGCAGTTCCAACTACCTGTATGGAGTGGCCAACCCTGACCTGACCTGGGAATCGGTGGAAACAAAGAACCTGGGATTGGATGTTTCCTTCCTCAATGGCCGGATTGAAACAGCCTTTGATGTGTACAAGAAAACAACCACTGCCATGTTGCTGATTGGTACCGGTCCTCGTCTGATCGGCGTGGGCGACCAATGGGATGACCTGAAAGGCCCCGTCATCAACACCGGACGCATGTCCAATACCGGGATTGATA
>JAYRZH010000052.1:0-20997 GCA_041916555.1 Chitinophagaceae bacterium
GGTCCATAGCCTGTTCCAGTGTCCAGCCCGAATTAGCATCCACCCGTATGATGGCATCTGTATTTTGGCGAAGGGCAGCCACCATTTCCAGGTCATTGTCAGTACCCACTTTTACTTTATATATCGGCCAGGGTTTTTCTTTCATTTTGGCCACCATCTTATCGACCGTGTCAATACCAATGGTATAATCGGTCAGGGGTCGATGAGTGGGATCAATCTTCCATAATTGGTGAAGGGGTTTACCTTTCCATTTTCCAAAAAGATCCCAGGCGGCGATATCCAGGGCACAAACCAGGAATGAATTCTGGGGGAATAAATGATGGAGATAATGCCAGTATCTTTCCGGATCGGTAAAGGCGAATTTCTCCACAAACACTTTTTTCCGTTCCAGGTCTTCGATCATTTTTTCAACAGGAATATTGTAATAGGCAATGGCCGGCGCTTCCCCATACCCTTTTACGCCAAAATGATCTAATTCCACTACCAGCGTAGGCTGATGTGTTTTGGTCCCCCTTGAAATGGTAAAGGGATACCGGAAAGGAAGATCATATCGTTTATACCTGACCTTCAATTATGCATTATTCCGTCCGGAGTTATGAATATAGTCGGCTAATTCCCTGTTGAATTCTTTTTCCTTGATCAGGTCTTCCAGGGTCAGGTGCATGCGGTAACGCCAATAGTGTTTTTGATTGGCCGGGACATTGATCCTTTCATCATGGGGATTTTCCCGCCTGATCTTTTCACTCATGCCCAGAATATCCTGTAATTGGAAAATGCTCCACATGGCCGGGGAATAAAGGTGTTGGAGTACTATGGCGCGGTTTATCCAGGCCTCGCAATAATAGGGGGCTGCCCCACCCTGCCCGAGTTCTTCGTTATAAAAGCGCTGAATCCTGGCTTTGTCTTCTTCCCACCAGCCCCTGATTGTGCTCATGTCATGGGTGGAAGGGGTAACAACAGACAGATAAGGAGCCTGTCCCGGATTGAAAAACTCCGTCTTTGAGTCCTTTGGCATCCGCTGTATTTCGAGGCTTAGGATCCCCAATTGTTTCATCACATCCGGCACACAGGAAGGTACCATGCCCAGGTCTTCCCCGCAGATCAACATGTTGGTGGCGCGCTTGAGATAAGGAAGCTTATGCATGGCTTCTGTTTTCCAAAACTCGTCCTGTCTCTCAAAGAAATAGTTTACATACAGGTCCTTCAGTTTTTGCTGCGTGCCCCCTTCGAGGTGACGGAAGGAAATGGTTCTGTCCATTGCGATCCGGAAATGATAATGTTCCGGTCTTTCCTGATCTTCAAAAAGAATGACATTGGAAATCAGGTCAAACAAAATATACTTGATCCTTCGGTTGGTTTCATTATCCTCCAGGCTGGCAAAATGGGCCTCCACTTTCCTCTGGGTGTCAAATTCAGGAAGCAGGTCGTATGTACCCCAACCGTTTCCCGACAGGTACTGTCCTTTTATGGTGTCATACAGGTCACCGGCCAATTCACCAATCACTTCGTCGGTGATAAAGGGTTTGGTGTACCTGCGTTTATCAAACCAGATGCCCCTTTCGCCAAATTCCTGAATGGAAACCGGGATGGCGGGTACAAAATGCCCCATGATCCCCTCCAGCGCATCTTCGGGTATGGCCCATATCCGGAAAAAGCCAAGGATATGATCGATCCGGAAGGCATCAAAATAATTACTCATCTGCTCAAACCGTTTTCTCCACCAGTCAAAATGCCCTTCCTGCATCTTTTTCCAGTTATATGTGGGGAAACCCCAGTTCTGGCCCTTAATGGCAAAATCATCAGGAGGCGCGCCAGCCTGTTTATCCATTTCGTACAGATCGGGGGCCATCCAGGCATCCACTCCATACCGATAAATACCAATCGGGATATCTCCTTTTACGATAATGCCATGCTTATGGGCATAGGCAGTCGCTTCTTTTAATTGGCAATGGAGATGGTATTGGATAAAATAGTGCAAACGTATGGTTTCCCTGGCGGCGGAACCGGATTGATCGAGTTTTTTTATCTCGTTTGCATCATAAGTGGCAAGGCTGCCCCATTCACTGAAATGGGCTGTGCCAAATTTATCCCGGAGAAAACAGAAGGCGGCGTAAGGAACCAGCCAATGTTCATTGGCAGCATAAAACGCTTTATAATCTTCGTCTTTGAAAATCCGTTCACCATCCTCTTCATACAGTTCTTTCAGGATGCCGAGTTTGAACTTCATCACCGTTTCATAATCCACCCCGTCACCCTCATTTAATTGTTTCTGTTTTTTACGAAGAAGTTTGATCTTTTCTTCCTGTTTCTTACCGGCAACCGTTTCGAGGTTAATAAATATGGGATGAAGGGCAAAGGCCGAAATAGCGGCATAAGGATAAGAATCCTCCCAGGTATGGGTGGCAGTGGTGTCGTTTACCGGCAGAATCTGAACCAGTTTCATCCCCACCAGGCGGGCCCAGTCAACCAACAATTGAATGTCGGTGAATTCGCCCACTCCAAAACTCTTCTTGCTACGCAGGCTAAAAACCGGGATGGCCACCCCCGCCCCTTTCCAGGTATCATTGGGCAGGTGAATAAAGCCATCATGAATATAAGTGAGCCTGCCTTCTCCCGATCCGGCGTGAAGGATACGATTGTCCCCGGTTTCATACCGGATGAACTGCTTTTCCTTTACATTATAAATACCATATTTATAGGCAACGGGAAAGTTTTCGGTGGCCAGGTTAAGACGCGCCACTTGCCAGGGGCCATCTTTGGCCATTAAAACAGGGTTCTGTGAATCCCAATCGGCGAGACGCTGCCCGCTTCCTATCAGGCAAACCGCTTCATCCTTCTTTAATAATGGTGCTTTTACCCGGAAAATATGGGTAAAGGTCTTGTCATGCCCCTCTCCGGATTTTTTCCCCTGTTTCTTTAACAAGACTTCGGTAAAAGGGGCGGTAAAAAAGCAATTTTCAAATTCTCCGGCATGGTTCCAGGTGTCCACGAGTATCACCTCTTCCGTATTCTTTTTGGGAATATCGATCACCCGGTCATTGCCCCATTCGGGGATAATCTCTCCGTCTTCCCGTTGCAGGATGTATTTGTAATGGTAAGTGCCTGAACGATTGTCTTCAATCTCCAGCGTAGCCGTCCAAAATTCATCATTCAAGTATGACATGGCAATAGCCTCGGCAGCCAGATCGGTACCAGGAGAAATGCCGTTGTCACTGATCCATAACGTTTGCCCAAACGATGTATGAAATCGCAGGTAAAACTGTATTTTCATGCCAGTTGGTTGGTGATAGGGGGGCAAATTTCGAGGAAGCAAGCAATCTATCCAACTCCATCTGTCCCTTTGAACAAAACTTATTCTTGTGTACTTAGTACACATTGTAAAATAAGGAAAAATCTTTCTGAAAATCCCTGACTTTTCCTGATTTTTTGCAAAAAAGTTTCGGAACGGAAAAAATCATATGTGTGAAGGGGAATGAGGGGTCGGGTTTGGGGTGAATGGGGCTAATTTTCACGTTCACAGATTTTTAAATTGTGAATTTGCCCCTATATTTGCGCAAACTTTTCGATGCATGGAAAAAAAATCCACACTTCTCCCCTGGCTTGGTTTTTTTGTTTCTACCGCTGCCCTTGTTTTTGCGATTTATAGCCATTGGGAATGGCTGACCCTGATCCTTCCTTTTGTGACCACTTTTTTTGTAAAGGCCATGCGAATCATGTAAGCAACCAAATTCATATATACAAAGGGAGACCCTTACCTGGTCTCCCTTTTCTTTTTTGTTCATAAGTTAAGGTCATCCTCCTTTTTTGCCGCGGATCTTGTAATTAACGGCGCGGTTTGATTTCTGCATGTATTTAACAGAATCGGTGGTCATGGTTTCCGCATCTTTCAATTGGGTGGAATAACTGGTATTGGCGCTCTTCATTTTTTGGACTTCGACGGACTTGGTGGAGTATCCGGAGACCACGATAAACTCTTCATTTTCTTTGGTCAGGCTTCGGGCTTTGTCATAGTTGCCTTTATCGGCCTCGGCCATGGCGATCTCCAGCCGTTCGTTGGCTATGTACAGGACCACCTGTTCCATCACGGGTTCATTGAAATAGGTCAGGTAAAGTTCACGGTCTGTGGAGGGGTTTAGCCTGTTCTTATTTTCAAGGGAAATGCGTTCGTGGGTATTGATATCATCGTAGCTCAGACGGGTGGAGAAATCGAGGGCTACATTCGCATAGTCATCTATTCGGAACCGCATCAGGAAGCCCCGTGTTTCCTCAGAAAACAGGTCGCGTAGCTGGATCACGAGGTCCTGGCCAACCATTTCATATTTAAAACCAAAGGCTTTGTCGATGGTAATGCCCCGGGGGAGGCGGATGCGTAATTCGGCATTCTGGGCCGCCACGCTAAGGAGCCCGTTAAGTTCTTTTTCAAAAATTCCGGCCATTATTTCCGGGTTATCAATAAAGTAATAGTTGCCGGATCCTGCTTCGGCCATATCGGTCATCAACAGTTCATTGTAATCCAGCCCTACCCCAAAAGTGGAAACGGTGATCCCATCGCGGTCTTTGAATTCCTGTACCCGGCGGCGGATATCATACATGGAAGTGATGCCAACATTGGCCAGCCCATCACTGATCAGCAATACCCTGTTGACATAGTTCTTTTTATAATTTTCCCGCACCTGGTTGTATCCCATTTCAGTGCCACCCCAGAGGTTGGTGGAGCCACCGGTTTCAACCCGGTTTATTTTGGTAATGATGGATTCCTTATCCAGTACACGAACGGAAGGTTGGAGGAGTTTTACCTGGTCATCATACACAACCACACTCACAAAATCATCAGAGGACAGTTTGGAAACGATATTGGCAGCCGCTTTCTTGGCATAGGCCAACTTATCCCCGCTCATGGAGCCGCTACGGTCGATAACGATGGAGATATTGAGCGGGATTTTGGCCCCGCTTTCATTTACAAATTTATCCAGCTTTGTTTCTAGGTAAAGATAACCCGTGCGGTTGATGGTATCGATCTGGTAATAATCATTGTGGAGACCGGTGCTGAACTGCACCACACCCTGCCGGCTGGTAATGGTTTTACCTTTATGGTCTTTGGCGATGGGAATGACCGGAATGGTGGTGTCTGCCCCAGATTGACCACCGCCTTTACGAAATTGTCTTTGTTTATGACGGATATCACTGAATCCAACGATAAAACTGGCGAGGAGGATCAATCCCGTAGAAGGTAACAGAATTTTTTTGAACATAGCTGTTGGGTTTCCAATACGGATGCAGCCATGATTCTTTTTACATAACCCCAGGAATCGAAAAAAGGGGGTTATGTACCGCTTTAACGGTTTACTAACAAAACCGTCCCGCTGTTGGCGGGACGGTAGTCATTTAGATTAGTTCAGGTTCCACTTTCTGATCATCGCGCTGGCAGAACGTGCCTGGCGGTGAGTGTTCCACATTTCTGCGGCTGTGAAATTCCTTTTCTTGTGGTTTACGTTGGCTTCAATTTCGGTAGCCAATGTTTCCTTTACTTCTTGTGCCAGTTGTTGTTTGGTTTCTTCGTTCAACTGCACAGTTGATTGCATGACAATGCTCTTCATAAAAACTCCTTTTTTTAGTCTATCGTTAATTAATCGTCTGAGCGAAACGGAAGTAAGAAAACCAGGGGCAAGCTGTTTAGGACTGGTTTAGGTTACGGTTCTGCGTTCTCTGAAGTTGATATCTAACTTGCTCAGCTTATTGCGCCGCAAATATACGACGTTTAGGTGGTTTATTCAAAGGATTTACGTGAAAAATCTGTTAAAGAGGCTTGGAATTTTTTGGTTAATGGTTAGTCCTTAGTGGGTTATAAATAAAAAGGCCAAAAGCCAACTGCCGGGGGCAATGAGCTTTTGGCCTTCAAAACGGAGGGTTATTTTACCTCTTCGAACTCTGCATCTGTTACATTTTCACCGCTGTTTCCGCCCGGTTGTTGTTGCTGGCCTGCGCCGGCACCTGCCTCAGCGCCGGGTTGGGCACCACCGGCTTGTTGAGCTTTGTAAAGCTCTTCGCTGGCGGCTGTCCAGGCGCTGTTTAATTCATTGGTAGCCGATTCAATAGCTGCCAGATCCTGGGCTTTGTGGGCCTCGCGGAGTTTGGCCGCGGCGGATTCGATGGCGCCTTTTTTATCTGCCGGTATCTTGTCTCCGTATTCTTTGAGTTGTTTTTCGGTGGAGAATACCAACGCGTCGGCGGCGTTTAGTTTTTCCACCCGCTCCTTTTCAATCTTATCGGTGGCTTCATTGGCTTTAGCCTCTGATTTCATTCGCTCGATCTCTTCTTTGGTAAGACCACTACCCGCTTCGATCCGGATCTTCTGTTCTTTTCCGGTTCCTTTGTCTTTGGCGGTTACATGAAGGATGCCATTCGCATCGATATCAAAGATCACCTCGATCTGGGGTACACCCCGGGGTGCCGGTGGAATGCCGTCGAGGTTAAATATCCCCAGGCTCTTATTGTCTTTTGCCATGCCCCTTTCGCCCTGGATCACATGGATCTGGACACCGGGCTGGTTATCGGAGGCGGTGGAGAATACTTCTGATTTTTTGGTTGGAATAGTGGTGTTGGCCGGGATCAGCGGGGTCATCACCCCACCCAGGGTTTCAATTCCCAGGCTAAGCGGGGTAACATCCAGCAACAGCACATCTTTTACTTCTCCGGTTAATACGGCGCCTTGAATAGCAGCACCTACGGCCACCACTTCATCGGGGTTAACACCCTTGTTGGGCTTTTTACCAAAGAATTTTTCAACGATCTCCTGTACTTTGGGGATACGGGTGGAACCACCTACCAGGATCACTTCATCAATCTGGGAGGCGCTCAATCCGGCATCCTTTAGCGCTGCTTCGCAGGGTTTCAGGCACCTTTCAAATAAATTATCCGCTAACTGCTCGAACTTGCTACGGCTCAGCTTTTTAACCAGGTGCTTGGGCACCCCGTCAATGGCTGTGATATAAGGCAGGTTGATCTCTGTTTCGGAGGAGGAGCTCAGTTCTACTTTTGCTTTTTCAGAAGCTTCTTTCAGGCGTTGGAGGGCCATGGGATCCTTACGGAGGTCAACGGCTTCTTCTTTTTTGAATTCATCGGCCAGCCAGTCCATGATCACTTTGTCAAAATCATCACCACCGAGGTGGGTATCCCCATTGGTGGACTTAACCTCAAATACGCCGTCTCCCAATTCGAGTACGGAGATATCAAAGGTTCCACCACCCAGGTCGAATACGGCCACAAAGTGGTCCTTACCGCCTTTGTCAAGTCCATAGGCCAGGGCGGCGGCGGTGGGTTCGTTGACGATCCGGCGTACGTTTAATCCGGCGATCTCTCCGGCCTCTTTGGTAGCCTGACGCTGGGCATCGTTGAAATAGGCAGGAACGGTGATCACCGCTTCAGTCACTTCCTGACCCAGGTAATCTTCGGCGGTTTTCTTCATTTTTTGAAGCACCATCGCGCTGATTTCCTGAGGCGTATAAAGTCTGCCATCTATGTCAATACGAACGGTATTATTGTCACCTTTTGCCACTTTATAGCTCCAGTGGCTGATCTCTTCTGTCACTTCATCAAAGCGGCGGCCCATAAAGCGCTTTACGCTCATGATGGTGTTTTGGGGGTTGGTGATGGCCTGGCGTTTTGCCGGGTCTCCCACCTTACGCTCCCCGTTTTTAAGAAAAGCCACTACAGAAGGTGTTGTACGACGCCCTTCTTCATTGGCGATTACGACAGGCTCATTGCCTTCCATAACGGCCACGCAGCTATTGGTAGTTCCAAGGTCAATTCCAATTATCTTTCCCATATAGTTCTTCTTTTAAGATTCACTTTAACTTCTCAATGATAGTGCCATTAGGCAGGAAGGTGAAAAAATGTCATATCTTCATTTCCCAATTTATTGAGTATGGAATGGGTTTGGATCATTCTGGGCATCCTATTGATTCTGACGGGTATAGCCGGAAGCCTCCTGCCCCTGCTCCCTGGTCCGCCCATTGCATTTGCCGGGCTCCTGGTTCAGCAGTTTCGTGACCCCGCCCCTTTTTCCACCCGGTTTTTGATCATCTGGGCTGTTTTGGTGGTTATTACCCTTGTTCTGGACTACCTGGTACCCATCTGGGGAACCAAGAAGTATGGTGGAACCTCCTACGGGGTTTGGGGCTGTACGCTGGGTTTCCTGGCGGCATTTTGGATCGGCCCCTGGGGAGCTATTATCGGGCCATTTGCCGGAGCCTTTATTGGAGAAATGATTGCCAAAAATGATTCCAAACACGCCCTTAGGGCGGCCTTGGGTTCCTTTGTGGGATTCCTGTTTGGCTCGCTGATCAAGATGGTGGCCTGCTTTGCGATGTTGTTCTATTTGTTGAAAAGTTTGTAGGAAGCGGGTTATGTCAGTTCTTTTATCTAAATCCCAAAAATCCACGTCATTGAATACGTTACGCACCCTATTCACCCTTGTTCTCCTGTTATTTCTTGCCCGTGCCGGGGCACAAAAGATCATTCCGGACAAGCCATTGCTTTCCCAAACCGATTTTAAGCTGGATTCGCTTCCTTTTTCGGAGATCAACCTGCCTATAGAAATAGACCTCAAGCCCTTTTTCCAGATGGCGGAGAAAAATGTCGATACCCTTTTTTCCTCCCCAAACTGGCCCGATGGCTGGGTGGAGAATGGTTGTGATACCCGGTATAAATACCAATTCAGACGTGGCCCTCTTCGTCTCCGCGCCAATGCCAACCAGATCGACCTGGACTTCACCGGATATTACAAGATCATTGGCTCCACACGTCTTTGTGTAGGTGGCGCCGTGCTTTCGCCCTGGACCAGCCCCTGCCGGTGTGGCTTTACTGAGGGCGACCGCCGTGTTGAGGTGGGATTTACGAGTAAACTGGCGATACAGTCCAATTATAAATTGCTTAACTCGGTGATCAGAAAAGAACCTGTTCCGGTTGATAAATGCAATGTCTGTTTCTGGGGTCAGGACATTACGGCCCAGGTGATGAAGGGAATGGCAAGCGAACTGGATCTGTCAAAAAAAGCAATCACCGATTCTTTTGGGGTAGTTGACCTGAAGCCACAGGTGCAACAATTCTGGAACCAAATATCATCCTCTTATAACCTGAATGGGCTGGGGTGGCTAAAGCTAAATCCCCAATCGTTGCGGTTAAACCGGTTTGTGATCAGGAATGATTCGCTTCAATTGGGTCTTGGATTGGTTGCCCGGCCGGTGATCGCCTTTGAAAAACCGGAGGACCTTCCAACCCTTGTTCCTAATCTATCCTCGGCCTCGGCCAAAGGCGGGTTCAATATTTTCCTAGATGCGGTGCTAAACTATGATTCCCTTAGTCAGATTCTGAATGCCCAGATGAATGGCAAAACCTTTGAGCTTGACAAGGGACTTATCAAAAAAAAGGTGACGATCAAGGAATCGAGGATTTATGGTATAGGGAACGAGAAAGTGATCATTAAAGTCAGTTTTTCAGGTTCTGCCTCCGGTACCGTGTATATGACCGGTCAGCCCTTTTTTGATACCGCCACTCGCCAGTTGGCCATACGGGATGTGGATTTTGATTTTAAAACGCGTGCCTTCTTACTCAAAAGCGCCGAATGGTTGTTTAGTAAAAAGATCATTCACTCCATAGAGGCCAGCTCCAGGTTTGACCTGGGGGCTTATATCGATTCGGCGATCACAATGGCCAATCAGCAAATGAACCGGGAATGGATCAAGGGTATTTCCAGTTATGGCAAACTGGATAAACTGACACTGGTAGGGATATATCCCTTGTCGGAAAAATTGGTGATTCGTAGTAATCTTGCAGGGAACCTGGCTATTAAAGTGGGCACTATTGAGTATTAGCCGCAGGCTTGTTGATACGGAAGGTAAAAAACCGCTGGATGACATAACTGGTGAGGATGACCACTACAGTTGTTATGACCTGTGACAGCATAACGAATATGTGCAGTTTCTCCACCAGAAAACGCAGCATGAAATAGTTAAGGGTTAGGGTAAAAATAAAGGAGAAGAGATAACGGACCAGTTGGCTTCTGCCCCGAACATTGGATTCAGGAAACACAACGTACTTCATCAGAAAGAAACCCATCGGGAAACTCACACAAAAGGAGAAAATCAGGGCGGCGGTATAAGCCGTAAAGGCATAAAAGCCGAGATCGAGCATTTGTTCACGAAGGATGAACTTAAAGGCCACATAATAAACCAGCAGACCCAGCACGGTGTTTCCCCCTCCGCAAGCGGCATAGCGGAAGGTCTGAATGTCCATCAACTTCCTGAACGGAGGATAGAAAAAGTCGATCACCGGGATCAGGAGGTCACGGGCTGAATGGATATGCCTGTGCATAACCGGCAAAGGTAAAAAAGAAATAAGAAATAAGAAATAAGGAATAAGTAATCAGAAATGCTGTGGTTGGCTGGTCTCTTTACTTCTGTTCCGGGTTAACCCTTTTTTATCGCCGTTCATTCGCATTCAGATACGTATTTTCGCAAAAAAACCGGTTTTCATGTCCTTAGTTCACCAGATCAGGAAGATTTGTGCCGAAACGCTCCGGGAACTTTATGGCCTGTCCATACCCGAAACCGAGGTGTTGATCAATGAGACCAAGCCTGAATTTGACGGGGATTATACCCTTGTATTGTTTTCTTTTGTCAAATCCCTCAAAAAATCTCCCGACCAATTAGGCACCGAAATTGGCCAGGCCCTGGTGAATGGCTATCCGGATCTGATCTCTTCCTATCAGTTGATCAAAGGATTTTTAAACCTGACCATACGGGATGCCTATTGGGTATCCTCATTGGAAAAGAACCACCAATTAGTGGGTTATGGCAGAAAAGACCCTCATGGCCACCGGATCATGGTTGAATACTCCTCCCCTAACACCAACAAACCGCTGCATTTGGGTCATTTGAGAAATAACTTTCTGGGTTGGAGCATTGCTGAAATATATAAAGCCAGCGGATACACCACGTTCAAAACCTGTATTTCCAACGACCGTGGTATCCATATCTGCAAAAGCATGGTGGCCTGGCAGTTATTTGCCAATGGCGCCACGCCTTCCAGTACCGGGTTAAAAGGCGATCATTTTGTTGGTGATTATTATGTGTTGTTTGGGACAGAGCATAAAAAGCAGGTGGCTGAATTGATAACCCAGGGAATGACAAAGGAACAGGCGGAGAAAGAAGCCCCGATTATAAAAGCGGCCCAGCAAATGCTGGTGGACTGGGAGGCCGGCAAACCGGAGGTGGTGGCCTTGTGGAAGGAGATGAACAGTTGGGTGTATGATGGATTTGATGTGACCTACCGTCGTATTGGTTCAGATTTTGACAAGACCTATTTTGAGAGTGATACCTACCTATTAGGAAAGAAAGCCGTGGAGGACGGGTTGGTCAAAAAGGTATTTTATAAAAAGGAAGATGGCAGTGTTTGGATCGACCTGACCGCCGATGGACTGGATGAAAAAGTGGTGCAGCGAAAGGACGGTACGGCGGTTTACATAACCCAGGATATTGGTCTCGCCGAACAAAAGCAACAGGAGTTTAACTGCGAACAGAGTATATATGTGGTGGGTGATGAGCAGAACTACCATTTTAAAGTATTAAAGCTGATCTGTGAAAAATTGGGTGTACCCGGCGCGGAAGGAATATACCACCTGAGTTATGGTATGGTGGAGTTGCCAACGGGTCGGATGAAGACCCGGGAAGGAACCGTGGTGGATGCGGATGATATTGTGGATGAAATGGTAAAGGTGGCCAGGGCCAAAACAGAGGAATTGGGTAAGGTAAAGGATTTTACACCCGAAGAGTTGGATTCCTTGCATGAAATGATCGGACTGGGGGCACTTAAATTTTTTATCCTCCGTGTTGACCCCAAAAAACGAATGATCTTTAACCCGGAAGAATCCATCGATTTTCATGGGTTTACAGGGCCTTTTGTTCAATACACCCATGCCCGCATACGGTCCATATTGCGCAAAGCGCCCATCGATAAAAACGCGCCAACGGGTGGAGGTGAACTTTTCAAATTAGAGCGTGAATTGATCCGCAAGCTGGAGCAGTACCCCATGATCCTTGATCAGGCTGCCCATGAGCATAACCCTTCGCTGCTGGCTATTTACGCGTTTGAAGTGGCCAAACAGTTCAATACATTTTACACCGAACATTCAGTATTGAATGCGGAGTCGGAAGAGAAAAAGCAATTGCGATTGAAAATTTGTGCCCTTACGGCAGAGGTGATCAAGAATTCAATGGGGTTGTTGGGAATCGGCGTGCCGGAAAGGATGTAATTGGATTTTCCCGCGATGTCGCCTACATACCCATCATTTGTTTCTTTTGCTTCAGATTTGCCAGTGAAGGATCCATTTCAATGGCTTTATCACAGAGCATGGTGCCTTTTTCTTTCTCGCCTTTTTTCTGATAGCACATACCGATCATGTAAAGCGCGGAGGCATTCTTTTTATCATACTCCAGCATTTTATCCCAATATTCCATAGCGCTGTCATACCTGCCGGCAAAGTAATAGGATTCTGCCACCAGGTTTAGAATATTGAGGTCGCTGGGTCTTTTTTTCAGCAGTTCATTGAATATTTTCAGGCCTTCCTCCAGGTTGCCTGTATTGAGGTAGGCGATGCCCAGGTTATAATTATAATCATTCGATTTGCGGTATCCTTTTTCACCGGCCAGTACCAGGTATTGCAGGGCGTTTTTATTATCCCCCATGGCATAATAGATCATGCCCAGTTCATAGATCCATTCGGGTCGTGAAGGGGTGAGTTCAATGGCCTTTGAATAATGCGGTGTGGCCAGTTTGTAGTTAAACATATCGGCATAGCTTCTGCCAATCAGGTATGGGATTTCACCGTTTTGCGGATCCTCCTTCTGGGCCTGTTCCAGGTGGCGGATACCTTCCCCATAGTTCTCCTGATTGTAGTAGGTTTTGCCTACCATATAACTTACTTTGGCTTCTTTATCTTTTTCCTTGAGTTTTTGGGCGTAAAGGATCACATCATCGTGATGCTTGAGGTTGTACGAGATCTGGAGTAGCTGGTTGTATTGCTCGGCGGAATTTTCCCCCATGGCTTCCAATCGTTGCATCATTTCTTTAGCCTGTGCATATTTTCTTAAGTCGTACAGGACAGCCGCCAGTTCGGTTATCACCTGTTTGTTGTTGGAATCGTATTTATAGGCTTTGTCGAGGTTTTTCCAAACCTCCAGTTTTCGTCCTGCCTGTTTTTCTTCCAAACCTTTATTGAGGAAATACCGGCCACTGTCCGTTTGCGCGAAAAGGGTGCCTGAAAGGAGCAATAATATAAATACCTGGTAGTAGCGGTTCATAGGAACATTGTTTTGGTCGTCTTAGCCGGACAATAAATTTAACTTATCCGCCCGAGAAGTCCTAACCTCATACGGTAGAATCGATTAAAAATTGTGCGGAAGGGGCTAAAAATCTGTGACTACAGGGATTCCCTTAGTAATTAGTAATCAATAATTAACATTTCTATTTAAGCACGATTCCGGCCAGTGGTGGCAGGTTGACGGTCAGCTTATAGACCATGTTCTCTTTATCGACCAGTTCGGAGCGGATTTCCTTGTTGAAAGTATCACCGGTTCCCCAGAATTCCTTTGAGTCGCTGTTGAAAATTTCAGTGGTATAAGTATGTCCATGTACATAAACTTCCCAATCCTGTCTTACTACCGGGGTCATGTTCAGGATGACCAGCACATCATCGGTCTTTTTCTTTCCTTTCCGGCGGTATGCCATGACTGATTCGGTGCGGTGGTTCAGGTCAACCCATTCAAACCCATATAAGTTGAACTGGTTTTTGTACAGGGCGGGTTCGGCGCGTAGCAGTTTGTTAAGGCTGGTAACGCAGCTTTTCATTTTCTTATGGCAATCATGGGCCAACAGTGACCAGTTAAGTTCGGATTTATAATTCCATTCAGAGGTTTGTCCAAATTCCGATCCCATAAAAAGCAGTTTGCCTCCGGGGTGGGTCCACATATATGTGTAAAGCAGGCGCAGGTTGGCAAATTTCTGCCATTCATCACCCGGCATTTTGTAGATCATGGGGCTTTTTCCATGGACCACTTCATCATGGCTGTAGGGAAGCATGAAGTTTTCATCATAGTAGTACATCATGCTAAAGGAGAATTTGTCCTGATGAAACTGCCGGAATACCGGATCGATCTTGAAATAATCCAGGGAGTCGTGCATCCAACCCATCATCCATTTCATGCCAAACCCCAGTCCATCCTGAAAGGTTGGTCTGGATACACCCGGCCAATCGGTGGCTTCTTCGGCTATGGTCTGGACATCGGGAAAGTCGCGGAAGATGGTCTCGTTAAGATCTTTGATAAAGGCTATGGCTTCAAGGTTTCCATCACCTCCATATTCGTTGGGTTCCCATTGGCCATGTTTCCGGCTATAGTTCAATTTGAGCATGGAGCTGACCGCATCCACCCGTATCCCATCAATGTGAAACAGGTCAAACCAATACCGGGCGCTACTGATGAGAAAGGATTTGACCTCTCCCCTTTTGTAGTTGAAAATGTATGAATTCCAGTCGGGATGAAATCCTTTGCGCATATCGGCGTATTCGTAGGTATGCGTGCCATCAAACATGAACAAACCGTGCGAATCATAGGGGAAATGAGAGGGAACCCAGTCCAGGATCACACCGATACCAGCCTGGTGACAGGCATCGATCAGGCGCATCAGTCCCTGCGGGTCGCCAAACCTGGATGTGGCGGCAAAATAACCGGTGCATTGGTAACCCCAGCTTCCATCAAAGGGGTGTTCCATAACGGGCATGAATTCCACATGGGTAAATCCCATTTCCTGGAGATAAGGAACCAATCTTTCCGCAATCTGATCATAGGTATTATAGACTTCCTCATTGTTGGGATCGGGTCGCATCCAACTGGCCAGGTGCATTTCGTAAACACTCCAGGGGGCATCGAGGGCGTTGTGCTTTTTTCTTTTTTTCATCCAGTCCTGGTCACTCCAGTTGTAATAAGTGTCCCAGGTAATGGAAGCCGTTTTGGGTCTTTTTTCCCAGAAACGGGCAAAGGGGTCTCCTTTATCGGTAGCAATACCCTTGAACCCAACGATATGGTATTTGTACACCTCCCCAAGGTTGAAATCAGGAATAAAGCCCTCCCAGATACCACTCTTGTCCCAACGGGGAAAGAGTTCATATTCATGATCCTTCCAGTCATTAAAATTCCCTTTTACGGATACCGATGTAGCGTTAGGAGCCCACACACAGAAATACATACCCCACCGGTCATTAACCTGAATGGAATGCGAACCAAATTTCTCATAGAGGCTGTAATGGGTGCCGTTTTGAAAATTCCTTACATCATCCTCTTGAAGGAGTGAATAGTTCCAGACTGGCCCGGAGGTATCTACAAATTCAACTTCCTCATAACGCTTGGGTTTATTTGATTTTTTTTTGGAGGAGGCCATGTGAACGCTTTAACGTAAAATTAAGGATAAGCGGTTTTGAATCCGTATGGAATTATCCCAATTTAGCATCTTCGTTTCTTTTAGCCATAAAAACCAAAAGCAACTACATGAGAATCCGCCTTACGGCCCTCTGCCTAGGTCTTATCATTTCCCTTTCCACTCTTGCCCAACAAACCCGTTTATCCGGGGTCATTATCGACAGTTTTGAAAAGAAAAATCTGCAAGACGCGGTAGTTTCCCTGGTAAACAAAAAGGACTCCACCTTGTACAAATTCACCCGTACAAAGGCTGACGGACGTTTTGCCCTTCAGGGCCTGAAAGCTGGTGAATATCTCCTGTATGTCCATTTTCCTAAGTATGTGGACCATGTGGAGGAGATCAGCCTGGAACCTGAAAAGCCCTTTGACATGGGCCAGATCAATGTGATTCCGGCGGCCAAGCTGTTGGAGGAAGTGATCGTCAAGCAAAACCGGGCCATACGGATGCGTGGCGATACTATTGAGTACACAGCAGACAGTTTCAAAGTACGGGAAGGGGCTTCCGTAAAAGACCTCCTCCGCGTAATGCCTGGTTTGCAAGTAGATAACAAAGGTCAGGTCACCGCCCAGGGGCAGAAAGTGGAGAAGGTGCTGGTGGATGGAGAGGAATTTTTTAGTGATGATCCGGCGGTTGTCATCGAAAATCTCCGGGCTGATGCCATTGATAAGGTACAATCGTTTGACAAGAAAAGCGAGCAGGCCGAATTTACCGGGGTGGATGATGGTAGTCGGTCAAAAACCCTGAACCTCGTCTTAAAAGAGGATAAGAAAAAAGGATATTTTGGAAAAGTAGTGATAGGCGGTGGAACCGAAGAAAGGTATTCCGCCCAGGCCATGCTTAATTTTTTTAAAGGAAAGAAGAAGTTTTCCGTGTATGGGATCGGTTCCAATACCGGTACTACCGGATTGGGCTGGCAGGACCGGAATAAATTCGGCGAAGGGGAAGATTTTGGAGATGCTACCGTGGAGATGGGGGCTGGATTTATCATGATCTCCAGCGATGGGGATGATGATTTTGGAGACTGGGGCAGCCAGTTTTATGATGAAGGGATTCCCCGCACCCTGAAGGCCGGAGCCCATTTTTCAAATAAATGGATGAAGGACAGGCAAAACCTGAACCTGAACTATAGCGTAAGGGATATGAAGAATGAAGCGATTGGAAATTCCCTTACCAAGTATATCCTGCCAGATTCCTCTTACTATTCCCGCGAAAATCACCAAAGCGGAACAAAGGAAACCAAGCAACTGGCCAGCGGGATGTATGATTTTAAGATCGATTCCATGGCCTCCCTCCGGTTTAAGGTGAATGGTAAAAGGGAAAACAGGATTGCTGAAATCCGGTCAAACACCCTTTCCCAGGATGAGAACCTTGACCTGGTGAATGATAACCGGATCAACAACAATTCCGAATCGCAGAATGAAGCGTATATGGCCAGTGTCTTGTGGCGGCAGAAGTTTGCGAAAAAAGGCCGAACGATGTCCCTTTCACTGTCCCATAAATATGCGGAGACCAATTCAACCGGTTTTCTTTTTTCCACCACCGATTTTTTCAGTGGCAGCCCCAACCCCTACCTCAGGGATACGGTGGACCAATACAAATCAAATTTTTCAAAGACCCTTACCACCAACACCAAACTGGTGTACACCGAACCGGTGGGAAAAAAGGCGGTATTGGAGTTTAACTATGCTTTTAGCCGCATTGGAAGTGAAGCCGACCGTAAAAGCTTTGATAAGGCCAATGGAAAGTACACCGACCTCAACCAGGAGTTTAGTAATAGCTACAGCCTGAACTATAATTCCAACAGTACCGGGTTTAAGTACCAGTATAATGGCAAAAAGATCGTAGCTAATATTGGCAGCAATATAGGTCTGGCCAAATACCGCCAATTAGATTCCCTGGGGAGACTGGTAAATGAATTGAAATATACCAACCTATTCCCGACCAGCCGGATCACTTATAAGATGGCGGCGCAGCGCAGCCTTAACTTTACTTATTCCGGTGCCCCCCAGCCTCCCAGTCTTGATCAGGTGAACCCCATCCGGGAGAACACCAACTCCCTCTTTATACAGGAGGGTAATCCCAATCTGGAACAGGCTTTCCGGCATAATTTCTCCATATTCTTTACCGATTTCAAAGTGCTTACTGGTCGCAATATCTGGGTAAATGGTTCATTTAGCAGCACCAACAAGGCCATTGTTAGCAGTCAGGTGACAGTGAATGGGGTAACAACCCAGAAGTATATCAATTCCAATGGAAACTTTAATTACTGGTTCTATGGCTCCTATGGATTTAAGCTCAAGAAATCTGAATTGAATTTTGGAATTAACCTGCAATCAAACGGTGGCCGCTTTGTGAATTTTGTGAACGGAGTTGAGAATACCAGTAATAACAATACCACCGGTTTGTCTGTCGGACTTTACAGTTACAAAGAGAACAAATATGATTTTAGTTTGAATGTGGGTTATAACCTCAATAATTCACGCTCGAGCATCAACCCTGCCAGACTGAGTTTTTGGAGCCAGGAACACAGTGTTAATATGAATGTATTTATCACCAAGAAACTCAGGGTGGGTACGGATGCCAATATTTACCTGCGGGAGAAGACCGGAGCTTTTGACGGCAATAATAACTTTACCGTTTGGGGGGCCAGTCTTACCTATAAGCTGTTTAAAAAGGAAACCGGAGAAATCAGGTTTGACATCAATGATATCCTGAATCAACGCCGGGGCTTTGAACGCGAATTCACCCTGAACAAAGTGTATGAACGCAACTTCAACCAGCTTGGCCAGTATGCCATGCTGAGCTTTATCTGGAATTTTAATAAACAACCCGGATCAACTAAATAATATGAAAACAAGGATCCTTGTCGTACTCTTTCTGACCCTGGGCCTGCAAGGCCTGGCGCAGACAGCCTTTATTAAAAAGGCTAAGATTGAATTTGAACGGAAGACCAATACGCACCGTTTGTATTTTACCGGTGAAACGGATTCCTGGGCTGAGGAATTTAAAAAACTCATTCCGCAATTCAGGACAGAGTATTTTGATCTTGTTTTTGATGAAACCAAGTCCATTTACCGACCAGGAAAAGAAGTGGAGCAAAAGAACAGTGGTTTTTTTGAAAGCCCGGCTTTGCAGAATATTGTTTACACAGACCTGAATACCGAGAAGGTGACCAGTCAGAAACAGGTTTTCGAAACAATGTTCCTGGTGCAGGATTCAACCAAGAAATTTACCTGGAAACTGGAGCCGGAAACACGCACCATTGCCGGTTTTGAATGTAGAAAAGCCGTAACCAGGATCTGTGATTCGGTGGTGGTGGTGGCCTTTTATTCCGAAGAGATCATTCCATCCGTAGGCCCTGAATCGTTTAATGGCCTGCCCGGTGCCATTCTTGGATTGGCGGTTCCGCGGTTATACACCACCTGGTTTGCCACCAAGGTTGAAATACTGAATGATAAGGATGAAAAAACAATACTCGCCCCAACCAAAGGAAAGAAAGCGGGTGAAAAGGATATGGTCAATTCCGTTAATACCGCTATCAAGAACTGGGGCGATAAGTACCGCGACAGGTCTATTTGGGCAATAACATTGTAACCTTTATTTCAACAATTCATACACCCCTGCTTCTTTGGCTGCCAGGCTGAACCCCTGGAGGTCTTTCACTTCCCCGGTCTGAATATTTCGGGCCTTGGTGAAACCTTTAACCCTTTCCTGGTAAATGTTCCAATCGGGTGTATAAGCGCTGTTGCCGGTATTTGTCATTACCATGACGGTTTGCTTATCATCATAGCGGAAATAGACATAAGTGGCATTTCTGACCACATACTGCATGGTTTTGCCCGTGGTGAGTGCCGATGAAGTTTTTCTGAAATGTAATAGTTTGCTCAGGTAATCAAAGGCGGCATTTTCCTGATCGGTTCTTCCGGCCCTGGTGAATTTATTCGCCGGATCTCCTGCCCAGCCACCCGGGAAATCATACCTTACCTCGGCATCGGTGGGGTTCTTGAAATTTTTCATGAGTATTTCGGTGCCATAGAAGATTTGAGGAATGCCACGCATGGTCAATAACCAGTTGAAACCCCATTTCAATTTGTTCCAGTCTTCACCAATCACTGAGTACACCCTATCCAGGTCGTGGTTATCCAGGAAGATGCAATTGCTCATCGGGTCTTTGTAAACGATGTCCTGGGCCAGGGTGGAATACACACGGTTTACCCCTTCTGTCCAACCAAAATTCTGATTCATTCCGGCATGCAGGGCAAAACAGAGGGGAAAGTCGATTGCGCCGGGGGCATTGTGTTTGAAGGGGGTGTTGATATTATTTCTGGCAAAATAGGAATTGCCAATGATGGAATTACCCCAGGCTTCCACAAAGGTGGTGAGCTTGGGAAATTCTTTTTGCAAAGCGGCATTCAGCCTGTTTACAAAAGCTTCTTCACAGTATTTGTAGGTATCGATGCGAAATCCGTCAAATCCAAATTCTTCGGTCAGCCAAATGGCGTTTTGGATCAGGTAATTGGCCACAAAAGGATTGTCCAGGTTCAGGTCAGGCAGGTGTGGTGTGAACCAGCCCTTTGTCATATTGGTTTTGTCGTAGGCGGAACCATAGGGGTCAAACACAGATTCATCACGGTGATTGGGTCCGGTAAAACTGGGCCAGCGGTTGATCCAGTCTTCATCAGGCGCATCCTTGTTCATCCAATGCCATAATCCAACATGGTTGTAAATAGCATCCTGGATGATCTTTAAGCCTTTGGCATGCGCGTTATTAACAAGGGTCTTATATTCATCATTGGTGCCAAAACGCGGATCAACCTTGTAGTGGTCGGTAAACCAATAACCATGGTATCCGGCCATATCAAAATTGCCTTCATGTTCTTTGGGCATGTCATTCTCCAGTACCGGGGTAAACCAGAGCGCTGTAACACCCAGTTCATTGAAATAATCCAACCTATCTTGTATCCCTTTCAGGTCTCCCCCATGCCGGGCGAATTTGTTGGCGCGGTCGCTGCCATTGTCGCGCAGATTGGGGAAGGCATCATTGGCAGGATCGCCATTGGAGAACCGGTCAGGCATCAACAGGTAGGACACGTCTTTTGAAGTCACGCCCATGACCCTGGTTTTTCCGTTTTGCGTACTTCTTGCTTTTAATTCATAGTTGATCACCGTTTTACCAGGAGAAACATCATAGAATTCAAACCTGAGTTTTTGTGGTTTGGCGGTCTTTGAGATTTCAAGGTCAATGGCCAGGTATTTGGCATTTTTAAAATGGTGCACTTTAACCACCTTCACATCCGGTGAGGAAGAACGAAAAACAAGTTTGTTTCGCGGTATGTCTTTCTCCGCATGAATGAGCACCTGAATTTTATTGTTCTGCATCCCTGACCACCAATGAGCAGGGTAAATGGTTTGGGCGAATAAATTTCCAGTAAACAATATCAGATAGGCAACCAGTAACTTTTTCAT
>JAYRZH010000053.1:0-20510 GCA_041916555.1 Chitinophagaceae bacterium
CCAACTCGGCGGGGTGTACATTTTTATGGATATAGCCTATGGCTCCGCATTTGATCATCCGAAGCAGGGTTTTGTCATCACCCTGCATGGTGAGGGCCATGATTAATACGGCGGGATAATTCTTAAACAGCCAATCAGCCGTTTCAAAACCATCCATTTCAGGCATGGAAACATCAAGCAATACAATATCCGGGATATGCCCGGATAGGTGAAATCGCTCCTGCAACACTTTTCCATTCTCGCATTCGTATAAAACGCGGTATCGGGGAAATTGATCTATGATCGAACTGATAGCTTTGGCGATCAGGATATGATCATCAACGATGACAATGGTCTTTTCCATCGGTTATTCATCAGACGCGAGGTTCTTACACGGGATCTTTATTTCAAGATGAGTGCCCTTGCCTGGTTCACTGTGCAAATTAAAGAATCCCCCGATGAGATGAACACGACGTTTCATATTTCCTAAACCAATGCCCCTGGATTGAACATTGGAACTGTCAAAACCGATTCCATTGTCCGAAGCCGTGAGCAACAAACTATCCTCCTTATTCTCCAGCCCTAGGGTAATCATATCACCCTGGGAGTGTTTTAGGCTGTTTTGGATAAATTCCTGTACGATCCTTAACAGAAAACTCTTAACCAGCACACTGATCCCACCCTTAAAATCACTATAAACCACGGCACGGCATAAACCTGTATCATTAACCCGACCACATTCAAATGACAAAAGGTCGGAAAGGGAGGCTTCCTGCATCCGATTGTCGGTTAGGGTCCGCGACAGGTCACGCAACTCTTCCAACGAATCATTTATTACGCTGCTCACCTTTTTTAAACGGTCGGTAAGAACGGGGAACTGATTCTCATATTCCATCTTTTGCGTATAAATGGTGGCCAGGGTCAGTTTCTGGGCCACACTATCATGGATCTCGCGACCGATAAATTGCATGGTTTGTTCCTGAACGTTTAATTGGGCGTGCAACAATTCCAGCTTATGCTTCTCCTCTACCAGTAATTTCTCCTTCTCATAGAGCATCTTTCGCCTTCGGTATTGGAAAATGAAAACCAGAATGCCAACCACCAGGATCAGCATGACGATATTGATCAGTATGACGAAGAGGGTTGTTTCCATTTTCCTAACATAAAAGATAAAGCAAAGAAAGTGTACATCATACAGTTCAGCACCATCTGTCCGATCCAGTATTGGCTAAAAAAGCGGGCATACTTGGCCACCAGGGTATTCCAGAGTCCAAAAAAAGGCAGGGTCATGAGGTAAAAGACCATGAGTCCCAAACAGACCCAAAACATGGGTTCCTGCCGGTAATTGAGGATCCGGTCACTATTAATGAAGCCAATAAAAAACTGCAGGATCAGTAAGAGAAGGATGATATTGCCAACCGTGTAGGAAAAGGATTGAAAGACCAGTTTGGCATGCTGGAGATAGAAAAATTCAACCCACCAGGCTATGATATAAACGCCGGCCCCGATATAGGACCAGCGTCTTTTCTTAATATCATCATACCATTTTGAGAAAAGCCAGAAAAAGAACAGAAACTGAAGCGGGATGGCAAAGAAGAAATACAGCCGGTACATGGGTTTGATCAACCCCAGTACATGCCCGAGGTATTCAGCGGTTATTTCGGTGGCAAAGATCACCCCCAGGTAAATGGCAAACCATTTCCAGTAATGGTGCCGGTATTTTCGCCAGAATATAAACCCCGACAAACAAGCTATTCCTTCAAAAATATTGAGGGCTACAACCCACTTTAGGTGACTGCTCATAATGGTGACTCAAATTTATCAGTTCCCGGTCGGAAAACTTCCCGATCCAAATGGTGGTGGAATCAAACCCCCATGGTTAAGCGCCCCGGGGTCTTCTCCGCCATACCCTTTCATAACCGTTCCTTCCGAAGATTTGCTTTGCTCCAGGTAGGATTTCAAGGGGGTGGGTTTGCATTTCTGGCTACCAACCGCATAGGGGTCAAAATCCACATTGGTGTTCCCGTTTTTATAGGTAGCGGTGATCACCAGGGTCTGATGATGCGCATAGGAGGTATCCACCCCCATGCCCATACAGGCTTTCGCATCGGGGTACTTGGCAAAATAGAAGTGCATACCCAGGCCCATACTATCCAGGTTACACCCTTGTTTACACAGGGTATCCTCGATAGCCCAGATATACTTCTTCAGTGTTTCCAGGCTGTACCAGATATTCTTGGTATCCTCCGCCTTGGTCACCTTGCCATCAATTTCAATATGCGACTTGTCGTAATCATTGTAATAAAGCTGGGTAATCTCCATAGCCTGGGCCAGGCTGATCATGCCTTCCGCTTTTTGCCCGGAATAATCACGCGCATGCACCGCGGTACAAGGATCCCCGCTTACAGAGGCAGCTTTTTGTTTACAGGAAAATAATCCGCCTAAGACCAACGCAAAGGCAGTCAGGGCCATCAACGTTTTTTTCATAAAAGATCAGTTTTAAGTGAAGAATGGATGAGTGTTCACAAATCTATCTTCATTTTTTTTAATCTGACCTCCGTTGTTCAGCCATTTACAACCCGTTTTTTAACGGTAAAATTATTCTTGCTTATTTCAGGACTTCCCGGGAAATAACCAGTTTTTGAATTTCACTGGTTCCTTCACCAATGGTGCAAAGCTTGGCATCCCTGTAAAACTTTTCAACCGGAAAATCCTTGGTGTAACCATAGCCCCCAAAGATCTGCACGGCATCAGTGGCTACTTTTACTGATACCTCACTGGCATAATATTTCGCCATGGCGCTTATCTTAGTAACCGGCTCCCCCCGTTGTTTAAGGTCACAGGCCTGCAGAATAAGCAACTCCGCGGCCGCGATCTCGGTGGCCATATCCGCCAGTTTAAAGGAAATAGCCTGGAAACTGGAAATGGGTTTATCAAACTGTTGTCTTTCCTTGGAGTATTTTACTGAGGCTTCATAAGCTCCTTTGGCAATACCCAGGGCCAGTGAGGCAATGGAAATCCTGCCCCCGTCAAGCACTTTCAAAGATTGTTTAAAGCCTTCTCCCACTTCCCCAAGACGCTGGCTATCGGGTATTCGGCAATTATCAAAAATCATCTCGGCGGTTTCGCTGGCGCGCATGCCCAGTTTGTTCTCCTTTTTGCCACCACTAAATCCCGGTGTGCCTCTTTCAACCACAAAAGCCGTGGCATTATTGCGGGCCCTGGGTTCACCGGTACGGGCGATCACCACGGCCACATCCCCACTTCGGCCATGGGTGATCCAGCTCTTGGTGCCATTCAGCACCCAATGATCCCCGTCTTTAACCGCCGTGGTTTGCATATTCCCGGCATCACTTCCGGTATTGGGTTCGGTAAGGCCCCAGGCGCCGATCCATTCTGCTGTGGCCAACTTAGGAAGATACCTTTGCTTTTGTTCTTCATTCCCAAAAGCCAGGATATGACCGGTACAAAGGGAATTATGCGCGGCCAGGCTCAGTCCTACTGAACCACACACTTTGGCCACTTCTTCAATGATGACCTTATATTCATAGTACCCCAGTCCAGCCCCACCATATTGCTCAGGCACCAGAACCCCCATCATACCCAGTTTCCCCATTTCCTTGAAAACCTCCACCGGGAATTCCTGAGTTTCATCCCATTTCATGACATAGGGCAGGATATGCTGTCTGGCAAAATCCCGGGCTGTCTGGGCCACCTGTTCTGTTATTTCGTTTGCTTTGAAATTCATCGAGATATGATATTCAAGATGCAATATAGCAGGGGATACTTCATCTAAACAATTACCGGTATTTTTTTATTTCTTTTTACAGAATCCAGAGGGATTCGGTAGGTGATAAACTATTAATTATCAGTAATTTAAAATAAAAAAACAGAATAATATCACGATCGTGATGTTATTACCTATTTTTGTAACAAGATGAGAATTCCTTTTTCAAAAGAACAAATTTTAGACAGGATACAATTCGAGAATCCGTGGTGGGAAACAAACCGGATTGAAGAGTATTACGCTGCAATGAAAAAGAGGGAGTATTTTAAGTTATTATTTCCACTTATAGAAGAAACAACAATCAAAAGAGCGGTTGTGTTAATGGGCCCAAGAAGGGTAGGAAAAACAGTGATCCTTTTCCATACCATCCAAGAATTAATTAATAAGGGAATAGACGCCAAGAGCATTTGCTATTTATCGGTTGAGACACCTATTTACAACGGGGTGGCACTGGAAGAATTACTGATGTACTTCCTGGAGATAAATGGAAAAACAAAAACCTCTACTCTTTACCTGTTTTTTGATGAAATCCAATATTTGAAAGATTGGGAGGTCCATCTGAAGGTTCTTGTTGACTCCTATCATTCAATAAAGTTTGTTGTTTCGGGTTCGGCCGCTGCGGCACTTCGACTAAAAAGTGTAGAATCAGGCGCCGGCAGGTTTACAGATTTTGTATTGCCCCCTCTTACCTTTCACGAGTACCTATCCTTAAAGAATATCACGGAGTTAATTGAATCAATTTCTTCATCTAAGATCATAAACAGTGTTGAATACACAACAACTGATTATACATGTAATGATATTGAGGCATTAAATAGTCATTTTATTGACTACATTAATTTTGGTGGCTATCCCGAAGTATCTTTATCCAAGGTGATCCAAACAGATCCGGGAAGGTATATCAGAAATGATATCATTGATAAGGTTTTACTCCGGGATTTGCCCTTACTTTATGGAATCGATAATATTCAGGAACTCAACTCACTATTTACCTATATCGCCTATAACTCCGGGGGTGAAATGTCATTAGACTCCATATCGCGATCGTCAGGAGTGTCAAAAAATACCATAAAAAAGTACATTACTTACCTGGAAGCTGCGTTTTTAATAATTATAGTAAAAAGGGTAGATAATAACGCCAAAAGATTTAAAAGGGACAATTTTTTTAAAGTTTATTTGACTAACCCATCCCTTCGATGCGCCCTATTCACCCCTATAAAAGAAGACGATGATATAACAGGCAACCTTGTTGAAACGGCAATTTTCTCCCAATGGCAGCATGCGGAATTTCCATTGTACTATGCAAGATGGGATAATCGGGAAGTAGATATAGTTTCTTTAAATGCAAAACAAAAGCCAGATTGGGCAGTCGAAGTAAAATGGTCTGACCGGGTGGTAAATGACGGGAGTGATTTAAAAAATATTGCTTTGTTTTGTAAATCAAATAATATCAAAGAGGCCACGGTAACCACCTATAGTGTAAACGGGAATACTTTAATTAATGATATCTCATACCATTTTATTCCTTCAGCACTATACTGTTTTACAGTTGGTAAAAATATCATAGAAGGCAAAGCCTATTCTTACATTTAGGATTACTCCATGGTTAAGTCCAACCCGTCATAAGCCAGATGGATATGTTCGGGAAGTTCTGATTCCACTTCCGCGTGAAGTCCCAGTTGGTGGGATATATGGGTAAAATAAGCCAATGGAACCCCCAATTCCATGACCAGGTCAATGGCTTCTGATAAACTGAAATGGGAGATGTGCTTTTGTTTTCGAAGGGCATTCAACACAAGCAGCTTAGTCCCTCTGATCTTGTTCTTTTCCTCCTCTTCAATTCGGTTGGCATCGGTGATATAGGTAAAATGACCGATGCGGAAACCCATGACAGGCATTTTTAAATGCCAAACCTGGATCGGTATGATCGGAATATCGCCTATATAAAAAGGCTCCATGGTAAAAGTGTGCAGGTTTAGCTCAGGGATACCCGGGTAGCGCGTATCGGAGAAGGCGTAATAAAAATCCCGGCGAAGGGCTTCCTCCGTCAGGGAATCTGCATAAACTTCCATGGGTTTTTTGGTGAAAAAATTAAAGGCACGGATATCATCCAGTCCAGCCATGTGGTCTTTATGCGGATGGGTGAACAAAACGGCGTCCAGTTGTTTTACTTTCTGGCGTAGCATCTGGTACCTGAAATCGGGGCCGGTATCGATGACAAGGGAGGTTTTTTCCGAACGGATCCAAACGCTGGAACGCAGTCTCTTATCTTTTTTATCCCCGGAGGAACAAACTTCGCAGTCACAGGCAATCATGGGGACGCCGCTACTGGTGCCGGTACCAAGAAAGGTTATGGAGAGAGGAGGACAGGTCACAGGACGAAGGTACGGAGTTTGGGTGGTGGTTGCGATCAAACCGTTCCAACCCGTTCAAGTACTTCGGTAAAGAGCTTTTGAGATTCCGGGGTCAGGTTTTCGGGAACTATGGGTAATTGGGGAAGAAGGTCGAGCATGGTATTGATGCGGCCTTCCATTTGGAGGAATTTATTTAAGACAATGACCTTCTTTTGTTCAAGGATACAATAACCGCTTTGAAAAGTACCCCTTTCGTAGCGAATGATATAACCGGCTTCTTCAGCAATGGTTTCCAGTTTATCCAGGGTCGTTTGATTGTACTTCATGTATTCGTTTCTTCTATTCCCACAAATTTAGGCGGATTGATGGGGGTTGGAGGGAGGAGTTTTCCACAGGGGTTTTGATTTACTATTTCCCTCCCATCCGTATCACCGGCACGATCATTTCCTCCAGGCTGATGCCACCATGCTGAAAGGTATTGCGGTAATAGTTGACGTAGTAATTATAATTGTTGGGATAGCAGAGATAACCGTCTTCCCGGGCAAAAATATAGGAGGAGTTGACCGTGGGGACCGGGAGACCGGCTTCGCGGGGGTCGCGAAAGGCCAGCACTTCCTTGGGTTCATAATTCAGGTTACGGCCATGTTTATACCGCAGGTTGGCCGTTGTCTGTTTATCTCCAACCACTTTGCAGGGGGTTTTTACCCTTACCGATCCATGGTCGGTGGCCAGGATTAATTTCAGGTTTTTATCGGCGATCTTTTTCAGGGCCTGGTGAAGCGGTGAATGTTCAAACCAGCTTTGGGTAATGCTGCGGTAACTCATTTCATCACTGGCCAGTTCCTTCAGCACTTCCATTTCCGTACGGGCATGGCTCAGCATATCCACAAAATTGTAAACGATCACATTCAGGTCGTTATTCATCAGGTTGTGGATATTGTTGACGAGGTCTAGTCCGGCCTGGTTATTCAACACTTTGGTATAGGAAACACGCAGATCTTCCTTTTTCAGCCTTTTTAGCTGGGCACGCAGAAACTTCTCTTCATGCAGGTTCTTCCCTCCTTCCTCATCATCATTTTTCCATTCCGATGGAAACTGTTTTTCGATTTCCATAGGAAGCATTCCGGAGAATATGGCATTTCGGGCATACTGGGTGGCGGTTGGGAGTATGCTGTAAAAGGTATCTTCTTCGAGTATGCGAAAACTCTCTGAGAAGATCGGCTGGATGGATTTCCATTGATCAAACCTCAGGTTATCGATCAGGATAAAAAAAAGCGGGGTGCCTTTTTCCAGATGGGGAAGTACCTTAAACTTCATCAACTGATGACTCATGATGGGTATGGAATCTCCTTTGCCATTGATCCAGGAGGAATAGTTCCGGGAAATAAACTTGAAAAATTCGGTATTGGCTTCATTTTTCTGGGTCTGCAGCACTTCCCGCATCTCCGGGCTATCCGACTTACCCATTTCGAGTTCCCAATACACCAGTTTTTTATAAATATCCATCCATTCGTTGTGGTCCGGGTTGCTGTTCAGCGCCATGAAGAGATTCCGAAACTGCTGCTGATAGGCGGTGGTGGTTTTTTCAGCCACCAGGCGTTTGTTGTCGAGGATCTTTTTCAGGCTTAACAATACCTGGTTGGGGTTAACCGGTTTGATCAGGTAATCACTGATTTGCGAGCCAATGGCATCGTCCATCAGGTTTTCTGTCTCATTCTTGGTGATTAATACCACAGGGATCTGCTGGTTTACCTCTTTGATCTTTGACAGGGTTTCCAGACCAGTTATACCCGGCATGGTTTCATCCATCAACACGACATCGACCGGGTTTTCTTTCACGTAATCGATGGCATCAAAACCATTGGTCAGGGCCGTAACCTCATACCCTTTACTTTCCAGGAATAATTTCTGTGATTGCAGACTTTCGATCTCGTCATCCACCCAGAGTATCTTTGCTAAGGCCATGGTTCGATTATTTAGTTGATCTTTGAATCTTGATTTAAACACCTGGAATTTCGGAAAACCAGGAATGGCACAAATTCAGCATTAATTCGTGTATTTCCTGTTAATTCGCCAAAATTCGTGTTAACCTTTTTAACAATTCGGATTATTAGTCTATGTCCTCTCCCCGCAAGATCATAAACGACCCGGTCTATGGATTTATTACCATTGATCACCCGCTGTTGCTGGATATAATTGCCCATCCTTATTATCAGCGCTTACGCCGGATATACCAAATGGCTTTTGCCCACCTGGTGTATCCCGGTGCCGTCCATTCCAGGCTTCACCATTCCCTGGGGGCCTATCACCTGATGTGCAATGCCCTGCATGAGCTTAAGGCAAAGGGGGTGGAGATCACCCGGGAGGAAGAATTGGGGGCCAAAATCGCGATACTGCTTCACGATATCGGACATGGGCCTTATTCCCATACCCTGGAACATGAGCTTATCAGGGATGTGCATCACGAAGCCATTTCCCTGCTGATCATGCAACTGCTAAACCAGGAGTTTGGGGGAAAGTTGGATACCGCAATTTCCATTTTTACCAATAAACACCCCAAGCCCTTTCTTCACCAACTGGTTTCCGGGCAATTGGATGTGGACAGGATGGACTACCTGAGCCGGGACAGTTTCTTTACCGGTGTTTCGGAGGGGGTGATAGCCTATGACCGAATCCTCAAAATGCTGGCCGTGCATGATGGCAACCTGGTGGTGGAGGAAAAAGCCATTTATTCAATAGAGAAATTCCTGGTTTCACGCCGGCTTATGTACTGGCAGGTGTATCTGCATAAAACCGTGGTGTGTGCCGAAATGATGCTGGTGCATATTATCCGCCGGGCCAAGGAGCTTATACAAAAAGGAGTTGAGGTGAAGGCCGCTACTCCTTCCCTTGATTTCTTTCTTCATCAATCGGGTTCCTCTTCGTTGGTGGAAACCCATCTTGCCACTTTCTGCAGCCTGGATGATTATGATGTGATGGCCACGGTAAAAAACTGGATGGCCCATCCCGATCTTATCCTCTCCACCCTTTGTGGCCAGGTGGTGGACCGGCGCCTGCTGAAAATTAAACTCCAGGCAGATCCTTTTACGCCTCAGCTTCTGGCTGCCAAACAGGAGGAGGCTGTGGCCAAACTGGGGATAGCCGCGTCCGACGCCCACTATTTTGCCTTTACCGGCACCACCACCAATACCACTTACAATGTGCGAGACGAGCGCATCAATATCCTGTTCAAGGATGGAAGCCTGAAAGATATTTCCCAGGTAGATAATGCGCTGATCCATACCCAGGTATCTGCCCCTGTGAAAAAGCACTACATTTGCTTTTTACGCTGACACCCAACACTATGACATTTACTGCTGCACAAATCGCCCTGATGATCCAGGGAAAAGTGGAAGGAGATCCCGGAGCCGTTGTTGGATCATTTGGAAAAATTGAAGAGGCCCAGGCGGGTCAACTGGCTTTTCTCGCCAACCCCAAATACGAAGACCATCTTTATACCACCGGTGCCACCATCATCATTATTAATGAGGCGCTTCCGTTGAAAAAACCCGTTAATGCCACACTTATACGGGTACCCGATGCCTATTCCGCCTTTGCCGCCCTCTTGGGAAAATACCAGGAGCTGAAGACCCAGCAATTGACAGGGGTTCAGCAACCCTCCTTTGTGGCCCCAACCGCTAAAATCGGGGAAAAGGTATTTGTCGGCGCTTTTGCCTATGTAAGTGATGGAGCGGTGGTAGGAAATGGCACCAAATTGTTCCCCGGTGTGTTCTTAGGTAGCAATGTAAAGGTTGGCGAAAACTGTGTCATCCACCCGGGTGTGGTGATATATTTTGATTGTGTGATTGGCAACCAGGTAACCATCCATAGTGGTACCGTTATTGGAAGTGATGGATTTGGTTTTGCGCCACAGGCCGATGGCAGTTTTAAAAAAGTACCACAGATAGGAAATGTAGTTGTGGAGGATAATGTGGAGATCGGTTCCAATTCGTCTATAGACCGGGCTACTATCGGTTCCACCATTATCCGCAGTGGCGCCAAGCTGGACAATCTTATTCAGATCGCGCACAATGTGGAAATTGGTCATAGCAGCGTTATCGCCGCCCAGGCAGGGGTCAGTGGCAGCACCAAGATCGGCAAGGGGGTGATGATCGGCGGGCAGGCCGGTATTGTGGGTCATATCCAGGTAGGCGACGGCGCCAAGATCAATGCGCAGAGTGGCGTGAGCAAAACTATTGAGGCCGGTAAAGCGGTTACAGGCTCACCGGCGCATGATTATACTGCTGCCCTCCGAAGCCAGGCTGTAACCCGTAAACTACCTGAATTGGAAAAAAGGGTCAAGGATCTCGAGTCCCTCGTAAAAAAACTGCTGGAAAAGGAAAACACCCTCTAAGTTCAAGGCATGAAGATCACCGGTTTCACCATTGTACGCAATGCCGTCATGTATGATTACCCGGTGGTAGAATCCATCCTGTCTATACTGCCTGTGGTGGATGAGTTTTTGGTGAGTGTAGGACAAAGTGATGATGGCACGCTGGAACTCATCCGGTCAATTGAGTCTCCCAAGATCCGAATCATGGAGTCTCACTGGGATGACAAGATCCGTTCCGGCGGACATATACTGGCCATAGAAACCGATAAGGCTTTTCAGGCCATTTCACTCGATACAGACTGGGCCTTTTATCTGCAGGCCGATGAATTGGTGCATGAAAAATACCATGCCCATATCAGACAGGCCGCGGAACAATACCTGAACGATAAAAAGGTGGATGGGCTGTTATTCAAATACCTGCATTTTTATGGGAATTATGACTATGTAGGGGATTCAAGACGCTGGTATGACCATGAAATACGGATCATCCGCAACGATCCGGCCATCCGTTCTTACCGCGACGCCCAGGGTTTTCGAAAAAACGGAGAAAAATTATGGGTAAAACGCATTGACGCGTTTATCTACCATTATGGCTGGGTCAAACACCCGGAGAAACAGCAGTTAAAACGCGAAAACTTTGGCATTTTCTGGAGTGATGACCAGGAAAAGGCCTTTCAAAAGGAAGTCAGGGAGATCTTTGACTATTCCGGTGATTTTGATTCGCTGGAGAAATTTACCGGCACACATCCGATGGTGATGAAAGAGCGGATTGAGCAAAAGAACTGGAATGTGGAACTGGATACTTCCAAAAAGAACATGAAACTGAAGAACCGGATTCTCTATTTTATCGAAAAGAAATTCGGGAAGCGGTTGTTTGCTTATCGCAATTACCGGTTGAAGTGACCTGGAACCTGGGTGAATAACCCGGTGCACGTAGCTTCCGGCTATACGCCAACAACCACCTTTTCCTCCTATCTTTGCCCTCCAAATACTTGTCATGAGCAATCCCTTTAACCCTGATAAGCAACATACTATAGCTGGCGAGGCCAATATTTCCGGTACCGGACTGCATACCGGTGTACTGGTGGATATGCGCATTTTGCCAGCCAATCCAGGTTATGGCATCCAGTTCAAGCGGGTTGACCTGCCCGGCGAACCGGTAATCAAGGCGGATTGTGATCTGGTGACAGATACGAGCCGGGGTACTACCCTGGAAGCAAATGGCGGGAAGGTAAGTACTGTGGAGCACCTGCTGGCCGCCCTTACGGGAATGGGAGTTGATAATGCCCTGGTGGAGCTGAATGGTCCGGAAATCCCCATCATCGATGGAAGTTCACAGCCGTTTATTGAGATCATTGAAAAAGTGGGCGTGCTGGAACAGGATGCGGCCAAACATTGGTACAGCATTGACGAGAACCTTAACTACTACGACGAGAAGAAAAGGGTGGAGATGGTTGCGCTACCGGCCACCGAATATTCTGTCACCACCCTGATAGATTTTAATTCCCCCGTGCTAGGCACGCAACATGCGGTCTTGAAGAAAATGGCCGATTTTAAGGCCGAGATCGCGCCCTGCCGCACCTTTTGCTTCCTGCATGAATTGGAGATGTTGCTTGACAATAACCTGATCAAGGGTGGAGACGTGAACAACGCGATCGTGGTGGTGGACAAACCCGTGGATGAAAAAGAACTGGCCAGGTTGCAAAAAATATTCAAGAAGGACAAGATCGAAGTGAAAAGCGAAGGCTACCTGAATAACCTGGAACTTCGTTTTCCCAATGAACCGGCCCGGCACAAACTGCTGGATGTGGTTGGTGACCTTACACTGGTCGGGTATCCCATCAAGGCCCGCATCATTGCCAACAGGCCCGGGCATAGCACCAATGTGGAATTTGCCAAAGTGATCAAGCAGTATATCAAAAAGAACCGGCATATTCGCGACATACCCAGCTACGACCCCAACCAACCTCCGGTATATGACCAGAGTTATATTGAAAAAACCCTCCCACACCGATTTCCCTTTGCGCTGGTTGACAAAGTGATCGACCTGAGCGATACCCATATTGTGGGTGTAAAGAATGTCACTTTTAACGAATGGTTTTTTCAGGGACATTTTCCTGGCAACCCGGTAATGCCCGGTGTACTCCAGATTGAAGCCCTGGCCCAATGTGGCGGGATACTGGCCATCAACCTCAGTGGTGAAGGCCAATACGATACTTATTTCCTCAAGATCGACAATTGTAAATTCAAACAAAAAGTGGTTCCCGGGGATACCCTGATCCTCAAAATGGAACTGGCCGCCCCGATCCGCAGGGGCATCTGCGAAATGAAAGGCACCACTTATGTAGGCAATAAAGTCTGCTGCGAGGCCGATCTGGTGGCACAGATCGTGAAGAGATAGCTGTTGGGCTCATACCAGATTGATTATTAGAGGTGAAAAGTGAAGGGTTGATAGTGAGTCAATTTTCACTATTCACACCCCTGAATCAATATCCACAATCAGCAATTAATAATCAATAATCTACAGGCAAATTCGTAAATTCGCAGGCCTGTGTTTTCCGACAAAAAACAGGCTATTTTCCCCTCTATATGAGTACAGAAACAACTGAAATCAAAAGCCAGTCCCAAGGTAGTTATGGCGCCGATAGCATCCAGGTACTCGAAGGCCTGGAAGCGGTTCGCAAGAGACCCGCCATGTACATTGGCGATATCAGCGAGAAAGGGTTACACCACCTAGTTTATGAAGTAGTGGACAACTCGATCGATGAGGCCCTGGCCGGATATTGTAAGAATATTGTGGTGACCATTAACCCGGACAATTCCATCACGGTGGAAGACGATGGGCGTGGTATCCCTACCGCCATTCATACCAAGGAGAAAAGAAGCGCCCTGGAAGTCGTAATGACCGTGTTGCATGCCGGGGGTAAATTCGATAAGGGATCCTATAAGGTTTCCGGGGGTTTACACGGTGTGGGTGTGAGTTGCGTAAACGCGCTTAGCACCAAACTTCATGTCACCGTTCAGCGTGACGGCAAGATTTTTGAACAGGAATATAATATCGGTGTACCCCAATACGCCGTTCGTGAGATCGGGGTTTCTGATAAAACCGGCACACGGGTTCAGTTCTGGCCCGATCATACCATCTTTACCACAACGGTTTATAAGAAAGATATCCTGGAAGGTCGTTTGCGTGAATTGGCCTACCTAAACAAAGGCGTGAGCATTACCCTGAATGACTTGCGTGAAACGGATAATGGCAATGGCACCTATACCAAAACCTTCTTTAGCGAAGGGGGTATTATTGAATTTGTGGAAATGCTCGATGAAAACGCGGGCCGTGTTCCACTGATTCCTAATGTACTGTTTGTAGAAGGCCGGGATGAAACAACCAATGTGGCTGTGGAAGTAGCCCTTCGTTATAACAGCGGTTACAACGAACATATTTACTCCTACGTAAACAATATCAACACCATCGAGGGGGGAACCCATGTATCCGGATTCCGCCGGGCCCTGACACGGGTATTCAAAAGCTATGGGGACCGGGAAGGACTGTTTGAAAAAGCCAAGATCGAGATTGAAGGTGATGATTTTCGCGAAGGAATGAGCGCCATTGTATCGGTAAAAGTTCCCGAGCCCCAGTTTGAAGGGCAAACCAAGACCAAACTGGGCAATACCGAAGTGATGGGCGTGGTAGATACCACCGTATCAAAAGCATTAGAGGCTTTCCTGGAGGAAAACCCCCGGGATGCAAAGAATATCATTTCCAAAGTGATCCAGGCCGCACAGGCCCGTGTGGCAGCCAGAAAGGCCCGTGAACTCGTACAGCGGAAATCGGTACTTAGCGGAGGTGGATTACCTGGTAAACTAGCCGATTGTTCGGATCGTGACCCGGAAAAATGTGAACTCTTCCTGGTTGAGGGTGACTCAGCCGGAGGTACGGCCAAACAGGGTCGCAACCGTAATTACCAGGCCATTCTTCCGCTACGCGGAAAGATCCTCAACGTAGAAAAAGCCATGGAGCACAAGATCTACGAGAATGAGGAAATCCGGAATATGTTCACCGCACTTGGTGTAACTATCGGAACCCCCGAAGACCCCAAGGCCCTGAACCTGGCCAAACTCCGGTATCACAAACTGATCATCATGACCGATGCCGATGTGGACGGAAGCCATATCGCCACCCTGATCCTGACCTTTATCTACCGGTACATGACCGAACTGGTGGAGCATGGATATGTGTATATCGCGCAACCCCCACTTTACCTGGTTAAGAAAGGAAAGGAACAGGCCTATGCCTGGAATGAAGAACAACGCAAAGGCCAGGTAGAACGAATCGGTGGCGGGAAAGACGAAAGCGTGAATGTGCAACGATACAAAGGTTTGGGAGAAATGAACGCCGAGCAGTTATGGATCACCACCATGAACCCGGAAACACGTACCCTGAAAAAAGTAACGATCGAAAGTGCAGCCGAAGCTGACCGTATCTTTAGCATGCTGATGGGTGATGAAGTGGCCCCGCGCCGGGAATTCATCGAAAGCCATGCCAAGTACGCCCGCATCGATGCCTGATGACAATAAACTGATTTTTCACCTAAAACAAAAAACATGTCCAACGTACAATTGACCGCGTACAATGTGAAGACCAAAGAAAAGAACGTACCTATTCAGGACGCCGTTATTACAAAAACTTCCAAAGGCGCTTACATGGCCCAGGGTCATGATGGCAAAGGAAATAAACTCACCACTTTGCTGGGCGAAGAAAAAGCCCTGGCCGCTATCAAAGCCGGAGTGGCCAAGCAAGGCTGGTAAGAAACTATTGCGCCCCGCCAGATGGCGGGGCGCAATGTTTTATTGCTTGATTAATTTGAATACCTGCGACTCACCTCCCCCACTTAACTCCACCAGGTAAATCCCTGCCGGATATTTTGTTTCACTGAGTTCAATTACCCATTTCTCTACAAAACCAGAGGCACTTCGCGTCATCTGCATCACCGTTCTTCCCGTGGCATCCACCACCCTGCCTTGTACCGGTTCACCGGCTCCTGCCTGGAACACCAGTTGGAAAGTCCCGGTGGAAGGATTGGGATACACTTCCCAGCGCAGATCCCCGCTAAAGCGAACCGGACGAACCGCCGAATAACTATGGCTGCCATCCCGTTCCAAAATCCTCAACCGGTAATACCGTGTACCCGATTTTCCTGGTTCTGTATCGATAAAGCGATAGGCTGTACCTGAGGGGGACTTGCCCAGGCTGTTGACCCGGCCCACTTCCACATACCGTCCCGATTGAAAATCACCTAAGGTTTTGGCCACCTCGATGATATACTGGTCGATCTGAAATTCATTCTCCGTTTTCCAATCCAGGGCTACATCACCATTTCCCTGTTTGCGCGCCGAGAAGGAGGTAATGCCAACCGGGAGTGTTGTCAAATTATCCAATCCGTCATTACTTAACCAGAACTCGGAGAAGTCCTTCACTTTAAACTCGGCATAATAGCCTTTGTCAAATGGCACTTTTGCCACCTGCGGGCTACTGATAAATAGCCATAAGCCACCAGTATTATCGGCAATGGTGCCATTCTCCTTGCTGTCATCGGTATGGCTGAACTTGGAAACCCCCAACTCATAGGCCATAGCTGGCTTGGTACAACTGGGGCATCCTGTAGCATTCAGCAGGGCCTCGGTTTCTGTATCCAGGAAATAGAACCGCACAAGGGCGGAATCAGCCAGAGCCGTGGTTGCGGGTTTGATTGTGATATCGCGGTCGTGGTAATATTGGTTACCATCATTTCGCACGCCACCGGTATTGATATAGGCCTGCACATCCGTTGAACCCATGTTCTGGTTATTGGGGTTGATGGAAGCAACCAGTTTGCCCCCCGAAGTAAAGTTGACCCAGGACGTTCCACCTGAAATGGACTGGTTGACCGGCGCGCCCATGGTAGCGCCATCGTAAATACCATTCAGGTTGTCATAAATATGGATATCATCGATAGCCATTCCTTCACGGGTAACAAAGGGATCGGAAGTAACCACAAATCGAAGTCGGAGGTTGCTGATTCCGGTTGGCAGGGCAATAGTGGCCACATGCCAGCGGGTATATCCTTCAATGCTCCAGAGATTATTAGCGGAATAGTTTTTATTGTACCAATTGGTCCCGCTTCCATTGGCCCCTAATCTTGTCCAGGTAAGACCATCTGCCGAATACTCCACATAAGCGCCATCACAGAGCGAGCCACCACAATCTTCAAAGTCAAGCGCTGTGCTAAAACTTAGCGTTGGCGTGGTCATCCCCGTTATATTAAAACAGGGAGAATAGAGATAAGAGAGTTCACGGGTATTATAGTTACCCGCCAACCTGGTTTTCCAGGCCTTGGTGCCATTGGCTGCCCGGTTGATCTGTGGAGAAGCGGGTGTACCATACTCCCAGGAATTATTCTTCCCCTGGCTATGCCAGTTCCCATTTCCCGATTCAAAGGTTTCCAGATAGGGGAAACTGGATATGACTGCGGCATTGACCAGTGAAACCACCAGGGTATCATTTTCCGGAAAATCATCCGTCGGATATTGGACGATAACCCTTACTGTATGAGCCCCCGTAGCAGCCAGGTTGGCTGTGGCAGTAAACGTATAGGTTACCGTGGCATCTGCGCCTATTGAAGCGATCGTTTCAGTAACGGGAGGGCCACCATCCACCGAAAATTGCACCGGTACATTATTGACAGTACTGGAAGATGAGTTTCTTACCTGTATCCTGACCGGGGTGGTTGCCCCCAGGGCACAACTGTTGGCAATGGGTGTATCGATGGCAATCATCTGGATATCATCCACTACGGCATACAGGCGTATATCATCAAAGCTATTACCCTGAAATGCGTCATTGTCAATGATCCGTACATAACCAAACTGACCAAACCTGACCTGGAAACTGGAAGAGAAGTTCTGTCCATTTGCTGTAAGCAGGTCAGACACTTCAATACTCGGGGTCCGCTTAAAGGGCCCAGGGTCATTTCCATTGGCGGAAAGCACCAGGGCTTGTATCCAGGATTGGGTATCATCTCCCCGCACCCAAATGGTATTATTCGCATGGGGCACACTGTCACCATGCTGTTTATACTCCACATCCAACCGTAAATCAGTAACAGCGGCATTGGTACCTGTCAGGTTATAGGTACCAGTCACCAGGTTGGTATTTCCAGCGCCGTCAAAACCATCCAGGTCCAGCAACAAAGACCGGTTCCCTGATTTTGCCATGCCGTTGATAAGATAGGTACTGGCCCTTCCAAAGCCTGAGGTTCTGGTATAATCGTATCGGTCTATCCCTTCCAACCCGATATAGTTTCTGTAATAGCTGGCGCTGTCCGCCGTCTCGAGATCATCGGTAAAGGGCAGGGTGATCAGGGCATTGGCCAGTTGCCTTACAGTATCTTTTCGCAGGTTATTGGCGGATACTGGATCGGCAGCAGCCTGGTTGATCACTTCAATATCCACTTCATAGGTTCCGGCTACTGAAAAATCAAACGTGGTGACAAAACTGTGTGTATAGGTCGCCCCTGCTGCCACTCCTGCCGTTACATTCTCAGTTACCCAGGCTCCCCCGTTTACACGATAACGCAGGTCAAAGTTGTTTGCAATGGCATCATCGAGGTTTCTGATCCTGGCCTGAATCGTAGTGGTACTGGTAAGCGCGGTGGAAGTGGCAATGCGTCCCGTTACCGGAGCTACCAGCGCTTCAACGGCCAGGTCATTATCTGAAATTGTGCCGGCACAGGTTCCTCCCGAAGGCAGGCGACTAATGGCCTGGGCCCGCTTTCCACCAACACCATTGATACGGGCCCTGACGGATACCCAATAGGTAATGTCGGGTGAAAGACCGGAAAAAACATAGTTGGTGCCAGTGGTGGTGGCCACGGGTGCCATCTCATTGCCGCTAAGCATGTACACTTCATAATCTGTGGCACCGGTAACGGCTGTCCAGTTAAGCGATATATAACCACGGCATTGGGTGGCTGCCAGGGAAGTAGTTGGAACACCCAATATGGTAAATGTATTGCTGGTGGACACCATAGCGGTTCCATTTCTGGTGATCCTGATCAGCGCTTGTTCGGTGGGGTTATTGGGAACGGTCCAGTCAAGTTGACGCAGGTTGGCCGCTACCGCCGCATTGATTGTTGTCCAGCTTCCCCCGTTATTGAGAGAGTATTCTACCAAAAATGTATTGGCTGGATCGCCAAAGGCATCCCACTGAATGGTCATCACATCACCGGGGGCAACTCCTTCTCCTCCGACCGGATAGGTTAATGTTGTTGAAACAGCCACAAGGTCATACACCACAAAATATTCCTGGGGCGGGTTCTGCGTCACGGCCGTGCCTTTGATGGTCACAGTATAATTCCCGGTACCTGGATTGGTAATCACCACCTGCTCCATGTTGTTGATATGATCGGCGCCGGTAGTGGCCGCATTGTTTACATTGGCCGCAATGGTATCCAGCAACCAGGGAAAATGCACCAGGGCCGAAGGGTCAGTAAGTTCAAGGTCGAGGTCATTTACCAGGGTATTGGCCGCTAATGGCGAAGCCGCAGGATCATTCCAGTACAACATGACCTTTAACTGGGCCGTATTGGCAGGAACGGTGATACTATGCGTGGATGATGCGGCATTATTTACCGAGGCAATAAAATAGCGGTTGTTGTTTAGCATATCGATGGACCGGAGCAGGTTCATTGATCCATAACCATAGGTAAAATCAGCCCCGGTATTGCCAAGATCCATTCCCCCGTTGCAAATCAGGGCTTTCATCAATCCGCTTTTGGGATCCGCATTGCCGTTAAGCTGGCGGTATCGTTGATACAATAAAGCCAGGCCACCTGAAACAGCCGGTGCGGCCATACTGGTTCCTGAACTAAACCCATAAGCATTGTTGGGATAGGTGGAGATCAGGAAACGGCCATAGGACATGATCTCGGGTTTTGTACGCCCATCCTTTACAGGACCGCGGCTGGAAAAACTACTGATGCTAAAATTCTTTTCGGTGGAGCCAACCACCAGTACATTCTTTGATGATTGATAGGAGCCCAACACAGTTTGAAAACCCGCAGGATAGGGGGAGCAGTTGAGTATGGCACCGTCATTACCAGAAGCAAATACATGTTGCAGGTGCGGAAGCTGTACCGCCTGAAGATCCAGTATGCGGCTGATGAGGTCATAGGTTCCCGCATAATCACAATCACCGGACACATCACCATAGGAATTATTGGCCACCACCATGTTATGATCAGCCACATAATTAGCCGCATTGGCTACGATACCGGAAAAATATTGAGAAATCAGTTTTGCCCGGGGGGCATAGCCCTGGTAATCGGGAAGAATGTTACCGGCACCGCCAACCGTACCGTTTACATGGGTGCCATGATTGGCGGCTACCACCGACCCATGATTGATCAAGCGGCCCCTGAAATCAATATGGTATTGCGGATCGGCATCATCCCCCACTCCTATCACCACATCTTCACCCTTGAGGTCAAATCCACCTACCGCCGAAGCGGCATTTAATACATTGCCCCTGGCATTGGTACGGCTGATCAGGTTGAGGGGCTGGTCACCATGTGGGGCCATTTGCAGGTATTCAACAAAAGGTTCGGCTGTCAGTTTCTCCACCAGGTCGGCATCGGCCTCAATACCCAGGATTGAATATTTTTCATAATCCTGAAATACTACCGGAGCCCCGAGTTTATCCAATCCATTTTTTACCTCCTCCGAAGAAAAGGATTTAAAAAAACTCAACCACAGTTTCCATTTGCCCGAACCAGCCCGCGCATAACTGGGAAACTCTCCCCGGGCCAGGGCCGGCGACATCTTGTCCCTACCCTGCATTTGAACCAGGCTTAACGCCTGTGAACGCTGCAGGATCTGAAGGTCGGGTTGCCGGGAAAAACTCACTACATAACTATTGGCTGGTATATAATCAAGTATTTCTACCCCGGCGGCGGATAGCTCACGACGTTGTTCCAGAGTA
>JAYRZH010000054.1:0-20266 GCA_041916555.1 Chitinophagaceae bacterium
TAAACCCGGCTATAGACCAGGGGGAAATAAATATTCACCGTTTCCTTGAAGAAGGAAACTTGTAAGCCACCATTGAACAGGAACCGGTCTTCCACACTATTTCTGACCCAGGGTTCGGCATAGGTGCCTATATCAAAAAAGGCCCGTAGGGGGATCTTCACCGGAAGAATGGATAGCGGGTTGATCGATTGGGGAATGGTGGTTGTCAGGTTGATGGCAGCCAGCCAGTCATCGGTTTTGCCAACCTTATCCGAAAGCAGGTCGGTACGAACCTTAAACCCTCCGTCACGCACCATGATCTGCTGACTGGGAACTTTGTTGAAGCGGTTACGCCCAACAAAGTAATCACTGTAAGTATAGTCTTCATACCCATTGGCGCCTGTCATATTCAGGTGATAGCGGTCGGTAAGAAACTCCACCTGGGAGGTTTTATCTGTCAGATAAATAAATTTCCCGGCAAAGAACCGGACATTCATTCCGCCACCCTTGGAATAATTAAAGAAATAATTTCCGGTAAAGGCCAGCCGGAGAAAATCGGCATTTACTTCTGCCTTTAATTCCGCTTTCCATGGATAAAGCGCCCTGAAATCTTCCCATTGTATCCTTAACTGCCCCAGGTGACGGTTAGCCCCTTCTTTCCCAATACGGTACTCGATGGTGGTGTCAATGCCATTGATAATGGTATCCGGGGTAAAGGTGAATCCATCTTCTTTAAAGAAATAGGATTTCCATTGGATAAAACGTTGTCGGGTATTATGGGTTGGTTCTTCCTTCATCGTTAACCGGAGACCGGTAACTATCTTATTGACGCCGAGATAGATTTTTTCACCTTTTTGATCAAGGATCTCGTCCATGGAAAATCGGGATCCCTGAAGAAACAGGTCTGTCTTGCGTAGCCATCCCTTTCTGGCATAAATGCTGTAATTGATCTTGGCCAATCCGTTAAATTGTTTGGTACCCGTAGCGTAAAGGGGTATTGCCAGCCATTGGAATTTTGAAGGGGGGAGTGAGGCATTGGTTACCAACGCTCCGATCATAAACCGGTCATAACTATTCATGCCAATGGCAGGGCTCCAGGTAATGGTGCTACGTTCTGGTTGATTGATGGCATTTGCCAGGGTCTTTGGCGAAAAGGGGCTGGTCACCAGTGGGCGTTTTTGTACAATGGTCGCCGGTGTGGCGGGGCTGGATAATTTTTTATCAAAAAAATAATCAAGGTCCTTTCCAGTCACCTTTTCAAAGATGGCCTGCAGGTCTTTTGGATAGGGGTGTTTAAATTTCCATGCCTGGTAATAGGTTTTCATGGCCCTGTCAAATACCTCCCTGCCCAATTCCTTTTCCAGATCAATAAAGAGCATAGCGGTACGGTGATAGACCAGCAGATTATAGTTAACTGGGTTATAGGCGGCGGAGCTCAGGTTAACAGGCTGGCCTTCCCCAATAGCTTCCCGCCAGCGGGTCATGCGTTCCTGGATCGCCTGCAAGGATAAGTGTACCTTTTTCCCCAGTGGTATGTTCGCTGTTTCGGGATGCGTTTCCGCGTAGCGATAATCATAATAATTATTCAAGCCTTCATCCATCCAGGGATGATCTCTTTCATTTGTGGCTAAAATGCCATAAAGCCAGTTATGTCCGAGTTCATGCCTGATCACCAGTTCAAGCAACCCTTCCGAATTTCCATCAAGAACAGTGAGGGTAGGGTATTCCGTTCCCCCGTCATCCTCTTCCACATCCTGCACTACAGACACTACCTGGTAGGGATATTCACCCAACCATTCCCCGCTGGTTTGCAGCGCGGATCTGATATAGGTCAGGCTGTTTTTCCAGCGTTCATGACCGGGTAAATGAAATGCGTAGGCGTCAACCTGTTGTCCGTTGGCAAGGGTGACAAGTTCATGTTTTACCACAAACCGCTTATCAGCCACCCAGGCAAAATCATGAATATTGTTTTGTATATACCGGAGTGTCTTGGTCTCGCGCAGGGAAGCAGGATAATCCTTTTTGATGATCTTGGTTACCCCTTTTACTTTAACCTTTTCAGTTTCCGGTTTCCAGGTAAAATTGGCCCTGGATTCAAGCCATTTTTTTTCTGCCTGGTTTTGCAGTTCCCCGGTGGCGGCTACAACATAATTGTCGGGCAGCGTGATCTGTACATCATAGCTGGCAAACTCCCCATAAAATTCCCCATGGTCCAGCATGGGCATGGGGTGCCATCCGTAACGGTCATATACAGCGGGTTTGGGGTACCAATGGGCAACATAATAATGTTGGCCTTTGTATCCACCGCGGTTAAAAAAATTTGGGAGCTGGACATGGAAAGGGGTAGTGATCACGGCAGTGGCGCCAGGCAAAAGTGGGGAAGGTAAAATAACCTTGATGATGTCAATGTGTTCCGGGTGATCTTCCACATCCGCGGTCACATTGTCCACTTTAAAGTCTAACCGGTTGATGTATCCCTTTTGTTCTTTGGTAGAAAAATAAAAGGCCGTGCTACCGTTTTGCAAAGCCTGGTCGGTATAGGCTGTTTTATCGTTCTTATACGCATTGGGCCTAAGATGAAACCAGATAAACCTAAGCGTATCGGGTGAATGGTTGGTGTATTCTATACGTTCAAATCCATCCAGGGTATTTTCCACATCGTTGAGTGTAACATCGATGCTGTAGCGGAGTTCCTGTTGCCAGTATTGGGAGAAAAGGAGAAAAGGGCTGAGAAGGGCTACCAGTATGAAGGGATGGCGTTTATTCACCAGGGTTTCTTTGTGTTCAAAGATAAAATCTTTAAGGGATTATTTTCCTTTGCCCGACAAGATGATCCGCAGGGTATGGATCATGATCTTGAAATCAAGGGCCAGGGAGATGTTTTCAATATACAACAGGTCAAAACGGCTTCTTTCCACCATTTCCTCCACATTTTCCGCATACCCAAACTGTACCATGCCCCAGGAGGTCAGCCCAGGTTTTACTTTTAATAAATACTTGTAGTAAGGGTTTCTCCGGATGATCTGATCGATGTAGAATTGCCTTTCCGGACGGGGCCCTACCAGGCTCATTTCCCCTTTTAGGATATTCCATAGCTGGGGAAGTTCGTCGATCCGCCATTTTCTCATTACACGTCCCCAGGGGGTAATACGTTCATCGGTATCGGAGGATAATCTTGGTCCGTCCTTTTCAGCATCCTCTACCATGGACCGGAATTTGTACATGAAAAAGGGTTTTTCTTTAAAGCCTATCCTTTTCTGGGCATAGAAGACCGGCCCGGGGGAAGAGAATTTTGTCCGGAGGATCACATACAGGAAGAAGGGGGATAGAATGATCAGGGATACCGCTGAGAGGGCTACATCCAATAACCTTTTGATATTTTGTTGCCAATCAGGCATGAGCCCGGTCTTCAGGTCGATCAGTACCGCCCCAAGGATATTGCTCACCTTTACCGAGCCTGATAAAATATCGAGGGTATCGGGGGGGATTTTGATCTCCACATCTTTTTCGCTCAGGCGGTTGATCACTGCTTCCAGGGGCCCCTTGTTATTTTTATCCAAGCCTATCACCACTGTACTGGCCAGGTCCTGGTCAAGTATGGACTCCAGTTTGTCAAGCCCTCCGAGGTGTACCAATCCATCAACCGGGGTGGATTGCCCGGGAGAGTCGGTGGACAGATAACCAATGAAATGATAACCCTCCTTAGCGAGTTCATCGGCCGTTTCCTGATATAACCGGGTGGCATAGCCATTGGCTCCGATGAGTAGGGTGGGGTACCTTACAATGCCTTTTCTGAGTTGGCGTTTTGCGAAGTTGAGGAGCAGGAACCGGCCCCCAAACACAAATAGGAATTGCAGGGTCAATAAAGAAAAGAAGGCCGCGTAATAATACCGGAAATCCTGAGTGCTGCGGATATCATCCAGGATAATGGTAAAATAAAGAAATACCACGCCGATCAGGGAAACAATAAAAGTGGTGATCATTTCCCGGAGCCTGGATTTTCGGTAAATGCTACGATATGACCCAACGATGGTAAACAAGCTCAACCACCCAAAGGGTACAAGGAAAATACCCATCCAGAAATTATCATCAATCTGAAGTCCGTCATCACCAGCCACCCGGATGCCGAGATAATATTTGCGGAGGAAATACATCAACCCCCACACCCAGGCACTCAGCAGGTAATCGCTGATCACATACCAGGCGATATGTAGTCGGGGTTTATGGTTCATCAGGAACGGGTAAGCACATTGTTGCCGATCTTCTGAAGGATCTGGTGGGCCACATCCATGGCCATCAACCCATCGATCTCCGAAACAATGGTTTTTGTGTTTTGCTCAATGGCTGTTTTGAATTCAAGCAGTTCCTGCCGGATGGCATTCACATTGGGCACCGGCGGATTGGCGATGGCGATGGTCCGGTTACCGGTTGGGGTGGAAATATCAAAGGAAAACACATTGGCGTCTTTGGCTTCCTTAAGTTTGATCACTTCCGCTTTCTTGTCAAGAAAGTCGATGCCGATATAGGCGTCTTTCTGGAACAAGCGCATTTTCCTCATTTTCTTCATTGATATCCTGGAGGAAGTGAGGTTGGCCACACAACCGTTGTTGAATTCAATCCGCACGTTGGCGATATCCGGTGTTTCGGTCATGACCGCTACACCACTGGCGGAAATATTCTTAACATCACTCTTCACAATGCTGAGAATGATATCGATATCATGGATCATCAGGTCAAGGATCACACTCACTTCTGTACCCCGCGGGTTGAATTGGGCCAGGCGGTGTACCTCTATGAAAAGTGGATTGAGATCAAGGTCTTTTACAGCGAGAAAAGCCGGGTTAAAGCGTTCTACATGACCCACCTGAAACTTGACATTGGATTCCCTGGCCAGTTTTACCAGGGTGCGGGCCTCCTCCATGTCATTGGCCAGGGGTTTTTCAACAAAAATATGCTTGCCTTTGCGGATGGCTTTCTCACAAAGTTCAAAGTGGTAGTTGGTAGGGGCCACTACATCGATTGCGTCACAGGCGTCCATCAGCAGACCCGGGTCAAGAAACCGGGGCAATTGATATTTGTCAGAAACCTCCCTGGCAGTATCGTCATTGGGGTCAAAAAAACCTACCAGTTCCACGCCAGGGATTTCCTTCCAGTTATTCAGGTGGAATTTGCCCAGGTGGCCTACGCCGAAGACACCGATTTTCAACATGTTAGCTATTTCGGCAAAAATAGTCAATAATTTCAGATCACACGACGGAATCGAGGATCAGCACGCCCAATAGCCCCAGGATGGAAATGGTGGTTTCCATGATGGTCCAGGATAAAAAAGTCTGTTTTAATGATAGGCTAAAGAATTCTTTATACATCCAGAAACCAGAGTCATTTACATGCGACCCGAAAACACTCCCTGTACCTACGGCCAGTACCATCAATTCGGGCGAGGCGGCCCCGGAAACCACGAGGGGGGTAACTACCCCGGCGGCGGTGATACCAGCTACGGTGGCTGAGCCAATGGCAACACGTAGCAGGGCCGTTACAATCCAGCCAAAAACCAATGGCGGCATTTGCCAGCGGCTGCTAAAGGAGGCAATATATTGATCGGTGCCACTATCCTGCAAAACCTGTTTTAATACCCCGCCCGCGGTAATGATCAAAACGATCATGGCAATACCGCTGATGGCTTCCTGCAGCCATTTCATCGTGGATTCCATGGATTTTCCCTGGCGAAGACCAAAATACCAGATCGCAACCAAAACCGAGATCAGCAAGGCCATGGTGGTATCACCGGCAAAGAGGGCTACTTTCTTTAAAAGGGTATCTCCCAAAAAATTATCGGCTACAACCGCCAGCGTGATCAATATAACCGGAAGAAGACCGATAACAAAACTGGGGAAATTGGCCGGTAATGGGCGATTGGGTTTTTCTTCCGTGGATAGGAAAGCAGATGATAATTTTACCTCCACCCCCTTAAGCCACCGGCCAAGAAAAGGACCGGCCACAATCACCACGGGAATGGTAATCAGCAAACCATAGATCAGTGTTTTCCCCATATTGGCTTTAAAAGCATTAACCAGGAAAACCGGACTGGGGTGAGGGGGTAAAAAGCAATGGGTGGTAGATAGGGCGGCAGCCATCGGAATGGCCACATACAAAAGAGGTAGTCTGGCTTTATAGGCGATCGAGAAAACCAGTGGCACCAAAATCACAAACCCCGCATTGTAATAAAGGGGAATGCCGATAAAAAAACCGGTGAGCATGACCGCCCATTGGATATTCTTTTGCCCAAACCCATTAATTAGCGTGGTTGAAATTCGCTCCGCCGCACCACCAGCTTCCATGATCTTTCCCAGGATGGCACCCAAACAGATCACCAATGCCACACCACTCAGGGTAGAACCCACGCCCTTCTCGACGGACTTCACCACTTGCATTGGTTCCAATCCCAGAAAAAGCCCGGCTAATATGGCCACTATCAATAAGGACAAAAAAGGGTTGACCTTCTTTGTCGTGAGAAAGATCTGAAGACAAATGGCCAGAAAAATGACAAGCAATTGCATGGATTGTTTTTTTTGTTTCCCGCCGCGTTTGCAGCGCTTCTTTGCGCGCGCTGCGAGAAACTAATTATTCAACCAAATTAACCAACTCCCCAATTCCATCAATATTGATTGCTACCACATCTCCGGATTGTAATGTAAACGGATGATCAGGTACGATCCCCGTACCAGTCATCACCAGGCATCCGTATGGGAAACTGGTTTCCCGGTAAATAAAAGACACTAACTCTTCCGGTGTCCTCTTCATTTTGTCAATACCAATTTGTCCGTTAAATACTTCCACGCCGTTTCGGGTAATGGACATGGATATATGGGTATCTGCGGGCAGGGCTTCTTCAGTCAGTAAAATACAAGGCCCCACTGCGGCGCTACCATCATAGGTCTTGGCCTGGGGAAGATAAAGCGGATTTTCGCCTTCAATGCTCCGGCTGCTCATGTCATTGCCAATGGTATAACCAATGATCTTACCGGAGGAGGTAACCACCAGTGTAAGTTCAGGTTCGGGTACATCCCAGGTGCTGTCTTTCCGTATGCGCACTTCTTCATGTGGACCTTTTACCCGAAAGGCATTGGCTTTGAAGAAGCACTCCGGCCGCTCCGCTTCATAAACTTTTCCATAAAAATCGGCGCCACCTGAGGCCTGGCTTTCTTCCTGACGGCCTACCATGCTGCGGTAATAAGTGACACCACAGGCCCAAAGTTCCTGATGTGTTCCAATGGGAGGGAGTAGGTCCTGAAGAACGGATACACCCGCCGGGGATTGGGTCTTTACATACGCGAGGGCTTTTTGATAAGCCATATCGTCATTGATAAATTCATCCCAATTAACCTGCTTGTTGAGGTAGAATTGGTCTTCGTGTTGGAGGACCATTCCGGCCCTGGTTTTATAAATCCGCATAAGTTGTTTCACTGATTATTTTAAAGATAGCCTGAGCAGGTACATATCGTTGGTAATATAGACGGTTTTTTCATCGGCGCTCAACGCACAATTGCTGGCGGAGTTCTTCAGCCTTAACAGCCCCAGTTTTTTACCAGCACTGTTAAGAAACCAAATTCCACCGGGACCACTGGCCACAACGATCCCTTTCTTTGTCACTTTAAATCCATCCGGCAGGCCGTTCCAACCTTTTTCCCTGCTGCTTGTGGGGTCAAAGAAGATACGGCCATGGCTTAGCGAGTCGCCATCCACATCAAAAATATACCAGTAGGGTTTGGCAGGGTCGCTATTAGCCACGATCAATTGTTTTTCCCCGGGTAAAAAAGCTATTCCGTTAGGACGGGTGATGGAATCAACCAATAATACAACCTGCCCGTTCTTTTTGACCTTATATACCCCGTTATAAGGTTGTTCCTTTGCCGGATCTGAGTCATCCTGGGTACGTAGGCCATAAGGAGGGTCAGTAAAGAATAATTCTCCGGCAGAATTGAATACACAATCATTTGGACTGCTAAATCTTTTGTCGTTAAAATGGGAAGCCAGAGGAACAAAAACAGGGGAGGGCTTATCCAAGGGGGCGTCCATGCGGGCCACCTGTCGGTTGCCATGTTGGGCCAGGACTAAATTTCCTTCCTGATCCAGGGTTAAGCCATTGCTTCCCGGTTCCTTGGACAAACTGGGAACTGTATCTGTATATCCACTTGGAGTGAGAAACACTTCAATGCCTTTTTCTTCTGTCCATTTATAGATGGTGTTTCTGGGTACATCACTAAAGATCACAAACCCTTGTTTGGGGAGAAACAAGGGCCCTTCGCTCCAGTCAAAACTATCGGCCAGTATCTCGGCTTTGAGGGAGGTGTCGATAACGGTTAGAAATTCCGGGTCATAAGTAATAAGTTGACCCGTAGTGGGGTAGGCCTGCGTTGGTTTTTCTGTGCAATTGGAAAGTAATACTGAAGCGAGAAGATAAAATAATTTATTCATGGTATCGATTGGTTTCTATTCCTGAATTTTTAGTTTCTCGCAGCGCCCGCAAAGAAGCGCCGCGAGAAACTAAAAGTCAGTGCGAATCGCGTGTAACAGCGCTACCGCTGCTGCCTTGTAAAAAGTCAAGATCCGCGCCTTTATCTGCCCCCATTACATGCTTTACGTACATGCTTACATATCCTCTTGTGGCGGCTGGTGCAGGTGGTGTCCATGCTGCTCGCCTTTTGGCCAACTCCTCTTCACTAACCAGCAACTGTAATTTACGATTTGGTACATCCAATTCAATAAGATCCCCATTTTGCACAAGGGCCAAGGTACCGCCAATGGCGCTTTCCGGGGAAACATGAAGTACGGCAGTTCCATAGGCTGTGCCACTCATCCTGCCATCACTGATCCGCACCATGTCCCTGATCCCTTTTTCCAAGATCTTTTTGGGCAGGGCCATATTCCCCACTTCTGGCATACCCGGGTACCCCACAGGCCCCACATACTTCAATACCATCACACAGTTTTCATCTATGTCGAGGTCGGGGTCATCTACCCGCTGGTGATAATCCTCAATATTTTCAAATACCACAGCCCTGCCGGTATGTTTCATCAGGGCTGGGGTTGCCGCGCTGGGTTTGATCACTGCCCCATTTTCCGCCAGGTTTCCTTTGACCACCACACAACCCGCCTCGGGGAAAAAGGGCTGGTCATATTTGGCAATCACTTCCTGGTTGTAACAATCTGTTTGTCCTTTGATGTTTTCGTGGTGGTTTTTACCCGTAACCGTAATTACATTTTTATGCAATTTCTCCCTTAATTCATGCAGGATGACAGGAAGCCCGCCGGCATAGTAAAAGTCTTCCATCAGGTATTTGCCCGATGGCATCAGGTTAAGCAACAAAGGGATCTTGCTGCCAATCCTGTCAAAATCATCCAGACTGATATCTACACCGATCCGACCGGCAATAGCGGTCAGATGGATCAGGAAATTGGAGGAGCCTCCCACGGCCGCATTGGTGATGATCGCGTTTTCAAAGGCTTCCCGCGTAAGTATTTTATCAATGGTAAGGTTCTCCTTGACCATTTCCACAATACGGCGACCACTCAATTGGGCCAATACTTTTTTCCTTGAATCAGCCGCAGGGATGGCAGAGGCCCCGCTGAGGGTAAGCCCCAGGCTTTCGACCATCACGGCCATCGTGCTGGCTGTTCCCATCGTCATGCAATGACCAATACTCCGGCTCATGCAACTCTCCGCATATTCTACTTCTTCCTGCGACATTTTACCCGTTTTCATATCCTCGTCAAATTTCCACACATGGGTGCCACTGCCAATGGTTTGTCCCCGATACCGGCCATTGAGCATGGGGCCGCCAGGTACTACAATGGTTGGAAGTCCTACGCTGGCCGCGCCCATGACGGTGGAAGGAGTAGTTTTATCACAACCCGTGAGCAACACAACACCATCGATGGGATTACCCCGGATGGATTCTTCCGCATCCATGCTGGCCAGGTTGCGAAAGAGCATGGCGGTTGGTTTTAACAAGGTTTCTCCCAGGCTCATGATGGGGAATTCTACAGGGAACCCTCCAGCCTCATAAACGCCCCGCTTTACCGATTCGGCAAAGTCGCGAAAATGAGCATTACAGGGTGTGAGTTCACTAAACGTGTTACAAATGCCGATCACGGGTCGCCCGTCAAACATATCCGTAGGCATTCCCTGGTTCTTCATCCAACTCCGATATATGATACCGTCTTTGTCTTTGCGGCCAAACCAGTCGTGGCTTCTTAGTCGTTTGCTCATGGTAAAAAGCTGATTGTAAAAATAGTTTTCATACAGGATTCCCAACAATATCTTTTTGGGTCCATTCACCATTGACCTGTCTGAAGATTGCCAGGGTATTCCTGTTTTTTAATTCTTCCGGTAAGATGGCATCAGGCATTCCCTGATAACATACAGGCCGGGTAAACCGATAAATGGCAGCCGTACCCACCGAGGTGGTTTTGCTGTCGGTGGTGGATGGGAAGGGTCCGCCATGCACCATCGCGCTGCACACTTCCACACCCGTAGGGAACCCATTGATAACGATACGACCGGCCTTTTGTTCCAGGATATGGATCAGGTCCTGGTACTCGGCCAACTCCTTTTCTGTGCCATGCACAGTAGCGGTCAAATGGCCGCAGAGGTTTCGTGCAATGGAAAGCATTTCCTCTTTGGAACTGGTCTTTACCGATAGACTGGCCGGGCCAAAAATTTCCTCTCCCAATGCCGGGGTATGCGTGTAAGTCTCCTGGTCTGTATGAAACAATACCGGAGTGGCAACATGATGTTGGTCTGGTAAGCCATTATTACCTGAAGCCAACTGCTCTACACCGGTCAGGCTTAAGCGCGCTTTCAATTCTTTCTGGTAGGTATTGAAAATAGAAGGGGCCAGCATGACCCCGCCGGCGGTTTTTTCAAATGACTCTTTCAACTTATCCTGAAATTTAGCCGTCTCATCTTCCTGGTAGAAAAGCAATCCCGGATTGGTACAAAACTGTCCCACTCCCAGCGTCACAGATCCCGAATAGGCAGCAGCAATTACAGCCCCGCGCTCTTTCATCGCCTGTGGCAGAATGAATACGGGGTTGCTGCTTCCCATTTCCGCGTAAACGGGTATGGGTTCAGGCCGACTGACAGCGGCATCATACAAGGCTTTTCCACCTGTATAGGAGCCGGTAAACCCTACGGCCTTAACCTGGGGGTGTTTCACCAGTTGTATGCCCGTGCTGGTGCCATCACCAAATAGCAGGGAGAATACGCCATCCGGCATATTGCATTGTTTTGCCGCGGCCTGGATGGCTTTACCAACCAGCAATGAAGTGGCAGGATGAGCGCTATGGGCTTTGACAATTACCGGACAACCGGCAGCCAGGGCAGACGCGGTATCTCCACCGGCTACGGAAAAGGCAAGTGGGAAGTTAGAAGCGCCAAACACCACGACAGGACCCAGGCCAATATGCATGTACCGCAGGTCGGGTTTGGGTAATGGGCTTCTGTCGGGCTGGGCCGTTTCAATCCGGGCATCCACCCAGGATCCTTCATTCAATAACCCGGCAAACATCTTTAACTGGTTCACGGTTCGCCCGCGTTCGCCCTCAATCCTTGCAGGAGGCAGGCCCGTTTCTGCGCAACATACCCTGACCAGTTCCTCCCCGATCTTCATGATTTCTCCCGCGATTGCTTCGAGAAAACGTGCCCGTTCGCGTCCGCTTTTTTTATAGTAAAGAGGGAATGCACTTGCGGCTTTTTCAGCGGCAAGATTTACTTCTTCCTGGGTCGCTTTCAGGAACCGGTATGGATTGGGTTGACCTGTGGCCGGGTTAAACGAAGAAAAAGATTCATTGCCCTTGCCTGAATGGCTAAACCCGATGAGTTGACTGCCTGCTTCCATGATTGTTCGATCGTTTATATAAGGATATGTATATAAAAAGACCAAATGTAGATACAAAAGGTCTTTTTATTAATGATCACTGCTAATGCTAATAATCCGGCCGGAAAAAAGCATTAATTATCCCAAAACACCCGGGTAGTCAGGTTGTCATTTCCTCCCATACTGCTTACTGCTGCCTGGTAGTTGGCGTTGTTGCGGGAGGCTTCCTCGTTTGGATAGGCCATCCGGCGTACAAATCCACCTTGCAGGTTGTTGTTATACCCATTTGGAGAGAGGATTGGGAATCCGCTCCTTCTGAAATTGGCAAAGGATTCAGCCCCATTGCCTACACTGGCGATCCAGTATTGGGTATTGATCTGCTCCAACGCGGTACCTGCATTATAGGCCACCCCTGTCTGACTCAGGTAGAAGGTCTTTTCCGCACTGGTTATAGCGGGGTTCATCACATTGGGGTATTTGGCATATTCATCCATGGATGCCATTACACCAGCCTCATAATATTGCTGGGCAGTCAGCGCTCCCGTTAAACCCGTCAACCAACCCCTGAATGCCGCTTCCGCGAGCAGGAGTTTGGTCTGCGCATTGGTTACATAAAATACCGGGGCTGTAGCGCTTCCAAATACTGAGAAATTAAGCTGGGAGTAATTCTGACCGGTTCCATTTGTCCCCCTATAACCCGGATAGTTCAATACACTGGTTTGGTCATATCCCACAGGGAAACCATATTGATTGGCCAGGGTGGTATCAGGGGTAAGCGCCAGCACCTGGTTGGGGTCTGAGTATTTACCCGAAATATATTTTAACCGGGGGTCAAAAGTAGATTTCAACTTATTGACAAATGGTTCGGCGAGATAATAGAAATAGGGGTTGGTGCCACGGGGACCCGCGTTCAGGGGGTTGTTGTACACCGCGGTAAACTGGATCATGGCATTGTCCGTGTTGGCTTGCATCACCCCGCCATTATAGGCTTCCTGCACAATGGCACGGGCCTTGTTCTGGTCAATTTTTGAATACCGCATGCCCAATCGGAGCAGCAGGGAATTGCCAAGTTTTTTCCAAAGGGCTACCTGGTTTGCCACAGAACCAGATGTGCCATAAAGCAGGTCTTCAGGCACCATATCCTTGGTGGGGTCAAGAGCCGCTGTGGCCGCTTTTATTTCAGCGTACAGGTCATCATAAATGAGCTCATCCTTATCGTAAACCGGATAGAAATTGGCTTCCAGATAGGCTTTACCGGCATCAGTGTATGGCACATCGCCATAATTATCCACCAGCGTCATAAACACATAGGCCTTCCAGATACGGACCTGGTTGTACAGGTTAACTTTCGCCGGGTCATTTTTTACCAGGTTGATGATCTGCTGGATCAATTTGACCGAGTTGGGATAGTTGTCATTCCAGCGCGGGGCATTGAAGTTGTTGTTGTCTTCGTTGAAGTTAAAACCCGCTGTGGCCCCTGTATTGTAAGCATTCAGAAATTGTTGTACAATGGTTTGTTCCCCTTCCCAGAAACCTGTGTGTGTGGTTCTTTGGGCATTGGTAAACAAAAGACCAGGGCTGATGCTGGTGAGGGCATACGGGTTTGTATTGATTCCTTCAAACCCCCTGTCACATCCTCCCAGGATCATGAGCGCCAGCGGTAAAGCTATTAATCGTTTCATTTTTTTCATTGCTGCAATCATTTAGAATTTCACATTGAGGTTTAGACCATAGTTACGGGTGGTAGGCAGTGAGGTTTGCTCATAACCTACGCGGCTGTCACCTGAGGAGGCAAAGGCCTCAGGATCCAGGTCGTCAATGTATTTTTTGATGATGAGAACATTTCTGCAGGAGGCAGACAGCACCAGGCCTTTGATAAACTTCACCCTGTTGCCTACCAGGCTGGTGAAGTCATAGGTAAGCGTAATATTCCTCAATTTGATGAAATCTGATTTGAACAGGAAGGGATCGGCAATCTGCAGGTTGCGATAGTCGGTGTAGAACAATTGGGGATCGACAGCCACCGTATTTTGCGCCCCGTTGTCATACACACCCGGGAAGATCACACCACCCTGGCGACCAACCAGTGATTTTTTGGTATGTCCTTGTCTAAGGCCATTAAGCGCTGTAGAGGACAATACTTTACCACCGGCTTTGTAATCGATATGCACCAGCAGGCTGAGTTTTTTGTAGCGGAAGGTGTTGTTCCATCCGCCGGTAAACTTGGGCAATGCGCTGCCAAAGAGCACATCGGCGCCGGTATTGTTAAGCAGACGCCCGTTTGCGCCCACCACAATTTCTCCTTTGGCATTTCTCCGATAGGTGCGGGCGGCCAACTGGTTGAGTGGTTTACCCACTTCATATACCAGGGAACCCAGGAATTCATTACCGCCAAAGGAAGCAACGATGATCCGGTTGGTATTGGGTGCCAGCGCCAGTACTTTGGTGCTGTTGGTAGCGGTATTGAATGAACTGGTCCACACAAAATCGCGGGTTTTAACAGGGATCACTTCCAGCAGGAATTCCACCCCTTTGTTTTCCAATGAACCCAGGTTGAGCGGGGTTCCGGTATAACCCGAGGCGTTGGAGATTTCTACTGTGAGGATTTGATCGCGGGTGATCTTGTGATAGGCGGCGATATCGAGATTAACCCGGTTGCCAAACATCTTCAGTTCAAGCCCGATCTCTTTCTCACTCACACTAAATGGTTTCAGGAGCGGGTTGGGGCTGCTGGCATTGGAAATGGTTCCAAGGCTAAGTCCGTTAAACTGATTTGGCAAAATTCCATAGGTAAGAAGACCGGTAAAGGCATTGATACCATTGGCGCTACCTACATCGGCATAGGAAGCACGAAGTTTACCATAGTTCAGCCAGGAGAAATTCTCCAGCAATTCAGAGAAGATAAAACTTCCACTGACAGAGGGATAGAAATAACTGTTGTTCTTAGGATTCAGTACAGTGAACCAGTCATTCCGCCCGGTGATGTTCAGGAATATCAGGTTCTTATAGCCCAATTCAGCAAAAGCATACAGGGAATTCACACGCTCGCGGTAGATGCCATAGCCCGTGGGGCTGTTGGGATCCGATTTGGTGATTCCATTCTCAAAGGAGTAAAGGTCACGCACGGTGAAGTCCACCACGCTTTGGTTAAAGGAGCGGTTGTAATTGGTATAAATGTTTCCACCCACACTAAGGTCAACGGAGAAGTCACCAAATTGATGATTGCCACCCACCAGGAAGTCCATGTTCAATTGTCTTCCTGTTCCTGTATTCACCCGGTAGTTGCCATTGTAGCCGGTACCAGCGCCATTAAAGGGGGTGGAGGTACCTGTACCGGTGGGGGTGTTTTGTTCAAAGAAGGAGACCCCGTAGTCCATGTTGGCACGTCCCTGCAGGTACAGCCATTTGAATACATTATATCGAACGGTAGCCGTCGTGAGGAAACGATCGCGTTTATTGATGATAAACTGGCGAGGCATGATGAAATAGGGATTGATCAGCGTGGTTTGGAAACCGGAGGTTTGTTTTTCGGTGCCATTGGCCGGGTTGACCGCTTTTTCCCTAAAGACATCCAATCCGATGGAGTTGGCCATACGCATCAGGAAATTGGGTGTGCCGATTCCCTGTACCCCAACCTGGGGCGGGTTTTTATTTACCTCGTTGGTATAGTTAACATTGATCTGAACCGAGATCTTGTCGGTCAGATTATGGTTTACCCCCAGGTTAACGATACGCTTGTGGTAGTCGTTATTGGGAGAAATGCCTTTGGCATCCTGGTTGGAGAAAGAAGCCCTAAAGCTTCCTTTGGCATTTCCGCCGGAGAGGGCGATGGTGTTGGTAAAGGAGGTCCCGGTGCGATAGAATTGTTTGATACGGCCGGGATGGGCCACATAGGGTCTGGTTTCTCCGTCAAATTGAATGGTCGGTGCACCATCCAGTTTGGCTCCCCAGCCAAACTGACCGGTAGTGATGGCCTGGCCCTGTGTGGTAGGACGGTTTCCCGCCTGGCCCTGGCCATATTCCATTTGGAAGTCGGTAAAATCAAGCACTTCATCGGCTGAAAAGTTTGTATTGAATTCAACCCCGATGCCGGTGTTCTTTGCGCCACTCTTGGTGGTGATGATGATGGCGCCATTCGCGGCCCTTGAACCATACAGGGCGGCGGCAGTAGCGCCTTTTAAAACCATCATGCTTTCAATGTCATCGGGGTTGAGTTGTTGCAGATTGTCGCCCAGATCAATGGAGTTATTACCACTGGCGCTTTGTGCGCCCTGGTCCATGGGCAGACCGTTAATGACTATCAGTGGCGCATTGTTGGCGCCATTAAATGCGGATTGCCCGCGCAGGCGGATCTTGGTACTGGCACCGGCTCCGGCAGAGGGAGGGGAGATGTCCAATCCGGCGATCTTACCTTCCAGTGAACCCATCATGTTGATGGTGCGGTTCTGCTGAACCTCATTCATTTTCACCGTTTCGGCGGCATATCCCAGTTTCTTGGATTCCCGTTTGATACCCAGGGCGGTAACCACTACCACATCCAGATCAGACGCATCGCCCCTGACCATGTCCACGGTGATTTGTGTGCGGCCATTCACCGGCACTTCTAGCGCGATGTACCCGATATAACTGACGATCAGGGTACTGTTTGCCTCGGCGGTAATACTAAAGCTACCTGCCGAATTGGTGGATGTGGCGCGGCTGGTTCCCTTCACGGTAACCGTAGCCCCGTTAACAGGTTTTTTGTCCTCATCCAAAACGGTTCCGGTAACTGTTTGTGCCGAAGCGGTGGCCATCAGGGCGAAAAGGCAGCAGGCCATTAATACCCCCTGCAAACCCCACTTACGGTAAGGTTGGAGATTTTCCTTCATAAAGCAAGTCGTTTAATTATATTTAAATAAACAATGTCAGAAATCATCCATTCCGTTTCTGACGGTATCCATTAGGCCACTAAAGTATCCAGCCCGGCAACCAAAAACTTCTAATAAGGAACGTTGTTGAAATTTGTAAATTTAGATGGGATAATTTCCCTTTCTTTACAAGATTGGTTTTTCACCCATTGGTTTGAGGAAGATTGCTTACGTCCGGCTCGTTCATGCTTGTTTATGAATCAGTTTGTACTTTGCCATAACACATCCCTGGAATTACGGTTGTTTCCTCAGATCATTGAAATCGGAGTGATCAAGAACGCGGCCATCCGGCTTAATGGTTTCTCCACCTCCTCCAACAATAATCTCCGTATTTTCTGCATCCTGGAAGGCAAATTTGAATGGAGCATCAACAACCGCCCTTACCTTTTGTACCCTGGTGATGTGGCCCTCATTCTTCCTGGGGCCGATTTTGGCAATGAGAACAGTGTACTGGAGATTGGCACCTTTACCTGGATCGAGATCCGGGTCGCCAACAATAAAAAGGGTGATATTCAACTGGGTGCCTGGAGCAACCTGTCCGAAACAGAAGAACAGGTCATCAGCAAAGTACTATTATCCGATCACGCCCCTGTACTCCAAAAATTTCATGAGGCTGCCCAGATACTCAAGCAAATACAATCAGAGTTATTTACCCTGGGCATCGGCTATCAGGCCCGGGTCAATCACCTGTTGGATGAAATCCTGATCCAGGTCTGTCGTCAGTTTACACGGATCGCCAACCCGGGACGCGATTTCCCCAAAACCTTTATGAAACTGGAGGAAGAACTCCGGAAAAATCTCTCCCATCAATGGACCGTGGAGGAAATGGCCGCGCTGGTTGGACTAGGCTCCACCTTGTTCAATGAGAAGGTTAAAAGTTATTCAGGGTTTTCTCCGCTGAGTTACCTGATCAATATCCGTATTTCAGAGGCCATCAAATTGCTCAAGCAACCGGATATCAGCCTCACGGATATTGCGCTGGACATTGGGTTTTATTCGTCACAGCACTTTTCAACCACGTTTAAAAAACTGACTGGATATACGCCCAGTGAGTTTAGAAAAAATCATTTACGAAAGAAATAACGCTCAACTATATGGAATGCATCATCACCATCGAGCTTGGCACCAACGCGGTAAGGGTTTATGCCTTTGACCTTAAGGGAAAAAATATCGGTTCCCTCAAAGGATATTACCCCACTTTTCACCGGGAGGCGGATTATAGCGAACAGGACCCAGACCAGATTTTTATCACGATGCTCTATGTGCTAAAGAACCTGCTCAACGAAATACTATACCCCAAAAAATACAAGGTATCTGTTATCTGCTTTAGCTCGGCCATGCACAGCGTATTGCCAGTAGATAAAAACGGAAACCCCATGGGGCATGCCATTACCTGGGCCGATAACCGTGCCCACAAAGAAGCGGCGGAGTTGAAAGGTTCTCCCCTTGGGAAGAAGATCTATGATGCAACCGGCACCCCGCTCCACCCCATGTCACCCCTGGCCAAAATCGCGTGGATCAAGAACAATGAGAAGCAAACTTTCAAACAGGTCAGCAAATTCCTGTCCCTAAAAAGTTATATTCTTCAGCAACTCACCGGAGAATACATGGTGGATTACAGCATTGCCTCCGCCACCGGTTTGCTTAATATCCATAAAATAAAATGGGAACAGGATTCCCTCAAATTCGCTGGCATCACCTCTTCCATGCTTCCCGACCTGGTGCCGATCACCACCCGCACCGGTAAATTGAGCAAGGCCTATCAAACATCACTGGGACTTTCAGCAGATACTAAGATACTGGTGGGATCGAGTGACGGGTGTATGGCCATTTTGGGGGATGGGATAGACGGGGAAGGGAAAGCCACCATTACCGTGGAAGACAGCGGTGCCGTTCGGGTCATGGGGAATGAAGTGCTTCAGGATGATAAGCAGCGGTTCTTTAACTACCTCCTCACCGAAAACCGGTATGTATCCGGTGGACCCACCAATAATGGCGGGATCATTTTTGAATGGTTTACCCGGCAGTTTGGGAATTTTAAAAATCCCTTTGATATTGAACAAAGCATGCTGGAACTGATCAATGAAGCCGCTGAGATTCCCCCGGGATCAGATGGTCTGATCTTCCTGCCTTACCTGTTGGGGGAACGTGCCCCCATCTGGAATGCCAATGCCCGTGGCGCCTTCTTTGGCATGAACATCAAACACGAGAAAGCCCATTTTGTAAGGGCCGCTATCGAAGGTGTACTTTATGAAATATACAGCATCGGTAAAATCCTCGAAGAACACAGGAAGATAAACAGCCTTTCTATTAATGGCAGTTTTGGTAGCCTTCCATTCTTTATTCGTATGGTGGCGGATATTTATAACAAACCGGTTCGTTTCCGCCAGGATTACCACAGTGTTTCCTTTGGTTCCTACCTGGTAAGCGCTACCGCCATGGGTATCTACGGATCACTGGATGAAGCCGTAAAATCAGTGGAGCTGCCTGATGAAGTGAAACCCGACAAGCAAAACCATAAACAATACGCGAAGTACTATCCCATTTTTGAAAAACTAAGCACCAAATTGGCTCCCGAATTTGCCGAAATCGCCCGGTTGCAACATCCCTGATCAACGAGATTTTGTACGGATAAAATACGAACAGATGAACGATAAAAAATACCTGACAATTCTTGCCTTTATCGCCTTCCTCTTACTGGCTTCAACCTTGCTCTGCTGGGTCAATGACGCGGTAAACGGTGCCGGTTGGTCCCTTTTCTTGTTTTTTGTTGCCCTGGCCCTGTGTTTTCGTCGTTATCCCCCATTAAAGGGATTAACATTCACCGCGCTTATGCTTGCGGCTGTTACCCTCACCCTTTTTTACCCAAATTATTTTGTGAAATGGGGTGGCTTTACATTAAGCAACGCCATCATCCCTCTGATTCAATTGCTGATGTTTGGAATGGGTTCTTCCATGAGCCTGCAGGATTTTGCCGGAATAGTCAAATCACCCAAAGGAGTGATCATTGGGGTGGTCAGTCATTTTATCATTATGCCCCTGTTGGGTTTTGGATTGGCCAGCGTCACGCATTTTGAACCGGAAGTGGCCGCCGGTATCATTCTCATTGGTTGTTCACCCAGCGGACTAGCCTCCAATGTAATGGCCTATCTGGCCAAAGCCAACCTGGCGCTGTCGATTACCATTACTTCGATTTCAACCCTGCTGGCCCCGTTTATGACCCCGCTCCTGATGAAGTTGTTTGCCGGTGCGCTGATTGAAATAGATGTGATGAAGATGATGCTGGATATTTTCAAAATGATCATCGTTCCCATTGGGGCCGGGTTGTTATTTAATAAACTATTTCATGGTAAGCTGAAATGGCTGGATGCGGCTATGCCATTCCTGTCGATGTTCAGTATTGCCGCTATCGTGGCGATCATTACGGCCGCGGGACGCGATAGCCTGTTGACCATCGGACTCCTGCTTTTTGGCGTAGCCCTTGTCCATAATATTTCCGGG
>JAYRZH010000055.1:0-20263 GCA_041916555.1 Chitinophagaceae bacterium
CGGTGCTGACCTTCTTCACTACGTCTTTATGGTACACGGGGGAGGGGTTCGACTTAATGGCAGCGGCCAGCGAATCATTGACGATCTTATTACGCGCCTTGCTATCCTTGCTCTCCCGGGCCTCGGCTGGTACAATATCCAATAGCAACACCTGGACACCGATACCCGCAAAATGACAAGCGATCCGGCTGCCCATAACACCACTTCCCAATACGGCTACCTTCTTAATAATACGATTCATATGTGCAATTTTTTCAATCCTAAAAATAGTTAGTTATGCAACTATTTAGATCGAAGATAGGAAAGAAAGATGATTTTTCCACAAAGACAGAAAGGCGAAATGAACGCAAACGAGGCTATGTTATTTTTAACTTAGCTGTCTGCGTCCCTTGCGCCTTTCTTTCTTTTCGGTAAATCCTTTTTATCCTTTTTTCTTTCCGATCTGGAAGGCCCGCATAATATTGAACCCGAATTGGATCTCCCCCTTACCCCATTGTCCGGTAGTTTCGGTCAGGAATGATCTTTCATTCATTCCCAGGGCATTGCTAAAATGTAGTTGGAATACGTGCCCGCCGGTTTCAATGTCAAAACCAATGGATAAAGGATCACGGGTGCCATCAGCCTTGTTGGGGTTTATCCGGTACAGGTAATCGGCTGTTAGGGAAACGCGGTTGCTCAGCCTGATTCGGCCCCCGACCCCCACGGCAAACATATCGCTGGGGTCTGCAAAATCAGGTACCAGGTTACGGTGCAACACGGTTGGCATCAGTTGCAAGGTAAAGGCTTCGGATATTTTGCTTCCGATGATCAACTGGCCATAGTAGGCCATGCGGGAAGTGAAGTAGTTCTTTCTGGAAGTGTCGGCCCATTTCAGTGAGTTAAGGGTGCCCCCGGCCACGGCTACCACAGAGAAGGGGAGGCCCCCATTTTTTGACTGATGAATGAGACGATATTTAAGAAAACCATCAAACTCTTTTTTATTGGTACTCCGTCCAAATCCAAGCATGAAATTTTTAGTGATCCCGAAATCAAACCCCATCCGCATCGTGGCATTATCCAGGCCAAACATTTCATAGGCCCCTTTGTCTATGGAACCAAAACGGTGGAGGATGCGAAAATCCATCACACCGGGGCGGATCATTTCCATGGATTGGCTCATGATCACACGGGAGGATTTAAAAGCATAATCCACATGTTCTTTTTCGGGCTTGGATTCTCCCACGAGGCTCAGGAGGTCGTCCTGGGCCAGGCTTTTAAGACTGAATAACAGCAGCGCCAGTCCAAAACTTACTATACGGGTTGATGGCATAAATTAAAGTTGAACGATTAGGAATTGGATCTATTTCAGAGGTTCAAGCGCGCAATCCACTTTGATGTTGACGGTATTTGAGATTTTGTCGCTTACCACCGATGGGATGCTCACTTTAAAATCGGAGAGAAGGACCTGGAAATTGGCGAGTGTACTTACTTTGCCACCTTTTATAGTCACTTTGCCCGTTGTTTCTACATCCTTGGTTTCACCATGCATGGTAAGTTTTCCCTTTACCTTGGCATTGTATTCCCCGTCTTTGGCATAGTTGATCTCGCTATTATTGGTGATCTGCCCTTTAAATTCAGCCTTTGGGTATTTATGACTTTCCACATAGTTTTCGTTGAAGTGTTCCTGCATCAGGGCCCTTTTAAATTCAAAACCCTTCATTTGCACGGCAAATTGCATATTACCAGTTTTGCTGTCCACCACACAGGTCGTGCTGGCGTTGGTTGCTTCAATTTTTTCCAGGGGTGATTTGGTACACTCAAAAAAGATGGTACCTGTTTTCGTGAAATACTTATCCTGGGCCAATAGCGCCAATGTGTTCAGGGAAAACAGGGTAATCAGGAGAATCGACTTTTTCATGTTGTGGTTGTTATAGGTTGTAAATAATGTACTTAATCTTTGATGATCACGCTCCGGGAGAGGAATACATCCGATCCCAGCAGTTCATCACTGTTGAACCCCGTGACCACACCCCGCACCCGGGTCGCATCCCCGGCTTTTATACCGGTCAGGTCACCCGTGTGGGTGGAATCAAGGGCGCATTGCACCGATGACATATCCAGTTCGGAGGCTTTGAGAGCCAGTGTGGTTCTTCCTTTGTCATTTGTTTCAATGGATTTCACCTGTCCGGTTACCTCAATCACAAACTCCTCTTTGGGCAGGTATTTTTTATGGGCCTCGGCCTCATTGGAAACGAATTCCTGCACCAGTTTTTCGGCGGAGATAACCAGGGAAGGTTTCACCCGGCTCAGGTCTTTATTTCCCCGGGTATATACTTTGTATCCGTAATAAGCACCGGCAGCTAGCAGGATGCCGATCACGGTAAAAAGAATGGTTCGTTTTTTCATCAGGGGCGTTTTAGTTGTTAGGTGCCCCGGCATCCACCCAGGCTTTGATTTTTTTAATGGAGCAGGCATTCATCTTGTTGCCACCCTGGGGCATGGGACTAAAACCACCGCTGTAGTTGATCGATCCATACAGCGATCCATTGAGGGCGGAGGCTTTTACCCCTGTATAGGTATCCAGGGCAATATTGCCGGAGGCAAAGGAGGCATTGTGGCAGCTTACACATTGCGACTGCATCAGCGGAGCCACGGTTCCATTATAAGTGACCCCGGTTGTATCACAGGCGCTATTGGTTAAAGGGTAGAGCTCGGCCTCAATATCATAGTAGCAACCCGACAGGCCTGCCAGTAACGTCATGGCCAGGAGAAAAGTGACGGTTCTTTGTTTTTTCATTTTATGGAATTTCTTGAGGTCTGTTTATTAGTTGTTAGGCGCACCGGCATCGATCCATTTCTTCATTTGGGTAAGTTGGCAGCTCGACAAACCGGTACCAGCCGGGGGCATGGGCGCAAATCCGGGATCTTTATGAACAGAACCCCAAAGTTGACCATTGCTGGCTACGGCTTTTACGCCATTATAGGTACTGAGGTCAATTCCCCCGCCTGCGGCAGTGCCGGTATGACATCCCTGGCATTGGTTGGAAATGATCGGTTTGATAACGGCGGCGTAAGTGAACTGGGAAGTATCACAGGCACTTGAACAGGAATTGTTCTTAGCTCCCTGTTGGATCCATTTGGTGATTAGATTGATCTGGTCCTGTGGCATTTTAGGCGCAGGGGGCGGGGGCATCCGGTCTCCATTATTATTGGTAGTGATAACACTGATCAATTTACTTCCACCCGGGTTCCCCGCTTTTACGATTTTCATGATACCCGAATAGGTAGTAAGGTTAAGACCTTCGGCATGGGAAATGGCGTCGTGACAACCGCTACCGGCGCAGTTGGATACGATCAGGGGGAGAATCTGTTGCTGAAAATAAACGGAATCGGGGCTACAGGGTTGGGTGCCGCCAGTGGTGCCACCACCACCTGTACTTCCACCATCTGCCGGGTTTGGATCAGGGATTTCGTGTTTGCACGCCCATAGAAACAGCAATACACCAGATATTGCCAGAACAGAACGCGCGAGGTTCTTCATTTGCATAAAGGTTGGTTGTTTATGTTAAAAAGGGTGCCCTGGTGGAATGGGCTATTCTCCCAATAGCAGCTTGGGTATAGGTTGGTAACCGCCGAAAGAAACAATGTAACCGGGTGCGGGAAAATTTTTCTTTAATAATGGTATCAATAAATGAGCCACCTATGAAGGACAAAAAAGCCCCGGATGTCTTTTATCCGGGGCTTTGTCAGAAAAGTAAATGCGTTCAATCAAGATACAGCAGAACCTGGTTCCACTTTATTCTCTGTGTGCAGGAAATGCAATTTGCCTGAGGCATCTTCCGCCATCAGTATCATACCCTGGCTTTCAATGCCTCGCATCTTTCTGGGGGCCAGGTTAGCTACAACGGTCACTTGCTTTCCAACAATTTCTTCGGGGGTAAAATGAAGGGCGATACCGGAAACGATGGTCCTTGTTTCCGTGCCCATATCTACCTGCAGTTTTAACAATTTATCGGCTTTCTCCACCTTTTCAGCGGAAACAATGGTGCCAATACGCAGTTCCAGTTTGGCAAAATCATCATACTGGATCTCGGGTTTTGCCGCTGCGGCGGTGTTTTCTTTTTTCTCTTCCAATTTTTTCTCCTTGGTAATGGTTACAGGGGCTGGGGTTGATTGTGACCTTAGTTTTTCGACCTGGGCCTTTATTTCATCATCTTCTATTTTTCTAAACAACAATTCCGGGGCACGCAGGGTATAGCCTACACTCAACAGTTTCATGGACCCGGCATTTTTCCAATCCAGCAATTTCTCCACCACTTTCATCATGTGCAGCATGCGCTGGGAGGTATGGGGGAGAAAAGGGTTAATCAAAATGGCCAGGTTGGCTGACAACTGGAGGCAGTGGTGAAGACAGTTATCGATCAGTGCCTGTTGTTCAGGAAATTCACCCACGGATTTAGCTACGATCCAGGGTTCCTTCTTTTGCATGTATTGGTTGCCCTTCCGGCTCAGATCGATCACTTCAAACAAAGCTTCCCGAAACTTATATTGCTCCAGCAGCGCTTCCACTTTTTCCTTTGTGGCCAGGATGTCTTTTTGTAAATCGGTGTCCAAGGCATCCGCCCTGTCGGCATGATAGGGGGGCACTTTGCCGCCACATAACTTGTGCATGAGCACCCAGGTACGGTTGATGAAGTTGCCAAATATGCTCACCAGTTCACTGTTCACGGCATCCTGAAATCCTTTCCAGGTAAACTCGCTGTCCTTGGTTTCCGGTGCGATTTGGGTAAGATAATACCGGAGCATATCCACCATCTGTCCACCGCCATTCTCCTTCTTAACAAAATCCTGAATATAATCACGCATATCGAGTTTCCAGTTGCGGCTGGTACTCATTTTATCCCCTTCCAGGTTGAGGAATTCATTGGCGGGCACATTTTCCGGAAGGATATTGCCATGCAATTTCAACATCACCGGGAAAATGACGCAGTGGAATACAATATTGTCCTTCCCTATGAAATGTACCAGTTTGGTATCTGCATCATACCAGTAAGGCTTCCAGTCTTTGTCGTTTTCAATGGCCCATTGACGGGTGGCACTGATATACCCGATGGGGGCATCAAACCATACATACAGCACTTTTCCTTTTACGGCTTCTTCTGTGGCGGCCGTGCCGGGTGAAACGGGCACTTGTATGCCCCAGTCGAGGTCGCGGGTAACGGCCCTTGACTGCAAACCACCTTCGATCCAGCTTTTGCATTGTCCAACCACGGTACCACGCCAATCATCTTTATGGTCTTCCAGTATCCATTGGCGCAGAAAATTTTCATGCTTGCCTAGCGGCAGGTACCAATGGGTTGTTTTTCTTTTTACCGGGGGTTGTCCGCTTAGGGTGCTTACAGGGTTAATGAGTTCATCGGGGCTTAATGCGCTTCCGCAGGTTTCGCATTGGTCACCAAAGGCCCGGTCGCTGCCGCAAACGGGGCACGTGCCTTTTACATACCGGTCGGCCAGAAAGGTCTTAGCCGTTTCATCAAAGTATTGTTCGGTTTCCTTGGTCTCCAGTTCTCCCCGCTCATTCAGGTATTGAAAAAATTCACGGGCGGTTTCGTGATGCAAGGGTTCACTCGTGCGGTGGTAGATATCAAAAGAAATATTCAGATCGGCAAAGTCCTCCTTCATCGCCGCGTGATACTTATCAATGATGGCGCGGGGAGTGGTTCCTTCCTTCATGGCCTGGATGGGTATAGCGGTGCCATGTTCATCGCTGCCACAGACAAACACCACATCCCTTTTTTGAGCGCGGAGATAGCGTACATATATATCCGCCGGGATATAGGCCCCTGCCAGATGGCCTATGTGTTTCAACCCATTGGCATAGGGCAGGGCCGAGGTAATCAGGTATCTTTTCGGATTGTTCATTTGCGTGGCAAAAATACGGGATTACCCAGTGTTTTACCACGTGAACTGGCGGTAAAACGATCCCTTATTTTTTCTTTTGCGCAAACATCCACTTCAAATATTCCGGCTCGGCAAAGGCATTATCCCAGCTATTATGGTTTACCCCAGGGTATTCTGAATAGTTAACAGTGGCTTTCAGGGCTTTCAACCTGTCCACCATATCACGGGAAAGCTTTACATCCACCACCGCATCGGCGGCGCCATGAAAGATCCAGAAGGGCACCTTTGCCTGTTTCCTGGAATAGCTGGCCGGGTCACCACCCCCGCAAATGGGCAGGGCTGCGGCATACAGATCGGGGTTGCGATACACGGATTCAAAAGTTCCCATTCCTCCCATCGACAATCCACTGATATAAACACGCTTTACATCCACCGATCCTTCATTGATCAGGGAGCGCACCAGGGCATTAGCTGCGGCCTGGGGCCAAACAGGATCAGATTTATAATCAAAATCCATTTTATAAGGCTGTTTGCTCCGGTCAACTTTTACCGTTCCCCAGAATGATTCTTCCGGGCATTGGGGAAACACCACAATGGCCGGAAACTGTTTTCGGTTCTCCGGGGTTAAAAACAACCGGCTTCCATGAATCAGTTGGCTTTCATTATCCTTACCCCTTTCCCCGGCACCATGAAGAAACAGGACCAGCGGGTATTTCTTTTTGGGGTCATAATTTTCAGGATACAGAATCCGGTAAGGTAATACCTGGCCTTCGGCATATTTAAACTCTTTTCTTTCATAAGCTACCAGGGCAGGGTCATAGGCTTTCTTCTTCATGTACCCCATCTGGTCAATCCAGTCACCCAACCTTTCGATCCATTGGTCGGAAGGAAGGTTTTGTTTACGCATTCCGAACCCATGGCCCCCTTTTGCATACATGTGCAATTCAGCCAGATTGCCAGCTTTTAACCACCGGTTGTAGAGGTCCACACTGTGTGGCGCCAGTCCGAGGCCATCATCACTGGCCGCCACCACAAACATAGGAGGCGCCCCTTTGGTCACTTCTCCATGCATGCCATCGGGAAAATAAGGATACACCGGCACAATAAAATCGGGGCGGTTCCTTTCATTGTTTCCAAAGGCCGCGGAGGTAGTCACTGTACCCCCTGCCGAAAAACCAATGATCCCGATGCGGTCAGTGTACACCCCAAATTCGGCGGCATGTTTTCTTACATACTCGATGGCCGCTTTTCCATCGGCAATGGAGAGGGGAATCACTTTGGAAGTTTCATCTTCAAATTCTTTTTTTCCCATCTTCGCGGCTACTTCTGCCGTGGGGTCATTCCCCATGGTTCGTACTAAACGGTATTTTAACACAAAACAGGTAACTCCCTTTCTTGCCAGCCATTTGGCAACATCATATCCTTCACTATTGATGGAAAGGGCATAGAATGCACCACCCGGACAAATGATCGCGGCAGTTCCATTGGCTTTTCCTTTTTCCGGAGAAAAAACTGTGAGGGTAGGGGCAGATACATTATACACCACTTTGGTCTGCCACATGTTATTGTCATTTTCAGCTTCTGTCCAGCTCCATGATTCAGAACCGGGGGCCGGGCCTTCATATAATTTGATCACTTGATCCTGTGCTGTAGAGGCCAGCGTAAAGGAAAGGAGCAGAAAGAAGAATAGCAGGCGTTTCATATGTCAATCTTTTGGTGAAGGTATAACTAAGGTTAAAAACCGCGTAATGGTTTTTCTTTCTGATTCAATTCCCCAATGGATGCCTTGGGGGCCATGACCTTATGGCATTTTTGCACCACGATATTTTTGGCCAGTTTGAATCCGGCGCTTGATTTTATATTGGCTGAGGAACTGCCAACCTTAACGGTATAATTTCCGGCTTCTGCCACCCAGGCAATGGCCTCGGTGTGATAGGAAGCCAGTTCCTCTGGGGTAAGTGTTATGGTGACTACTTCCTTTTCACCCGGGGCGAGTAATTTTGTTTTGGCAAATCCTTTTAACTCCATTGCCGGTTTTTCCAATTGCCCGGCAGGGGCGCTCAGGTAAAGTTGCACCACTTCTTTCCCGGCCACTTTGCCCGTGTTGGTTATTTCCACGGTGGCGACAATCTTATTGTTAAAGCTCTGGCTGCTTAATTTGACCGGAGACCATTTAAAGGTGGTGTATGATAACCCATGTCCAAAGGCATAGGCAGGTTGTACCTGGAAACTGGTGAAATACCGGTATCCCACATAAATCCCTTCTTCATAGGTCACTTCCGAATCATAACCCAAGGGAATGCCTCCGGCGCCCATCTTCATTTTATCTGACAGGTTGCGACCCGGGAAGCTGGCGGCTGAAGGAAGGTCTTCATACTTCATCGGAAAAGTAGTTGCCAATCGCCCGGAGGGGTTTACTTTACCACTCAGTACATCCGCCACGGCATTTCCCGACTCCTGTCCGGGTTGCCAGGCCAATAAAATAGCATCCGCCTTTTCCCGCCAGGGCGCTACATCAATCACGCCTCCTGCATTGATGATCACCACCACTTTTTTCTGCTGTGCATGAAAGGCCGAGGAAACCCGGTCAATCAATTCCAGTTCAGCAGCAGTGAGTAAATAGTCGCCTTCCTTTTTGCGGTCTTGAAATTCCCCGGCATTGCGTCCAATGGTGATAAATGCAATGGCATTGGAAGCAGCCGCTTTTTGCAGCAGGTCTTCCGAAGGTTTCATTTCCGGTATGGGAGGCAGCAGTTCAAAGAAATAACGTTTTTTGGGTTGCTTGGACTTTTCCTCGCTGATGTAATTTTCGTATTTGGATTTGACCAAGCCATCCACCACAAACCCGGCATTTTGCATTCCTTCCACCAAGGAAACGGTGTAGGCCTCGTTTACATCACCACTGCCGGTACCACCGGAAATAAAGTCAAACGATGTATTTCCAAATGTGGCCACTTTCATAGAAGCCGCCAGGGGAAGGGCCCATCCTTCATTTTTCAATAACACCATGCCTTCAGCCGCCGCTTTACGGGCAATCAGGGCATGGGCTTTCAAATCAGGTTGATCGGTGAAGGTATTTTTCTTAAAGGAAGGGGAGTTAAGTAAAACGGTCAGGATACGGATGCAGTTTTGGTCCAGCGTTTTCTCCTCTAACTGGCCTTGTTTAACAGCATTCAGGATGGCTTTCATCTGATCGGGTGTTCCGGGCATAAGTAGGTCGTTCCCCGCTTTCATCTGGGCCACGGGGTCTGTACCCCCAAACCAATCCGTCATCACAAACCCTTTAAACCCCCATTCCTGGCGGAGAATGGTTTCCAAAAGGGCCTTGTCTTCTGAAGTATAAAGACCATTGATCTTATTGTATGAACTCATCACCGTCCAGGGTTGTGATTTTTTGATAGCGATTTCAAAACCCCGGAGATAGATTTCACGGAGGGCCCTTTCGCTAAGGATCGTATTTACGGTGTTTCGGTTCGTTTCCTGGTTATTGGCGGCAAAATGTTTGATGGAGGTTCCTACGCCATTGGATTCAATTCCATTCACCATGGCTGCGGCGATGTTGCCTGAGATCAGCGGATCTTCTGAATAGTATTCAAAATTCCGGCCACCCAACGGGTTACGGTGAATGTTCAGGGCCGGACCAAGAATGATGTCCACGCCATATTCTTTTACTTCTTCCCCCATGGCTTTTCCTACTTCTTGTACCAGGGCGGGATCCCAGGTTGAGGCCAGCAGGGTTCCGACAGGGAAGGCTGTTGCATAGTATGTTTTTCCTGGTAATCCTTCCCGAGTGGGGTTGATACGCAATCCTGCAGGACCATCAGCTACTACGGCATTGGGAATATTCAGCCGGGGGATGGCAAAGGTGGTTCCGGCAGCACCAGCCACTTTATCCAGGGTTTGTCCCACCACCGGGGCACCGGTATTGATCAATCCGGGGATATTCATACCCATACCCACCGTCAACTGCGCTTTTTCTTCCAGGGTCATTTTTGACACGAGATCACGAGCCTTGGCAGCCGGGTCCTGGGCCAGTGTCAAAAAATGGAAAAGCAGGGAGAGGGAGAAGAAAAGGACATGTTTCATATAGCAATGATTTAATGTCCAAAGGTCAGGCTTGTTTTTGGCCGTGCGATTTGATAATTGTCAAAAACTCACCTGTGCGCCCGGATACGGCTAAGGGTTTCCGGGGTAATTCCTAAAAAAGAGGCCAGATAGGTTAGGGGGACACGCCTGATCAGTTCGGGTTGGGTTTCCAATAAACGGTCATATCGCTGTTGGGCCGTTTCAAACTGGATGGAATCCATACGGTATTGCGAAAGGATCAGCGAGCTGGTCATCATTTTCCGGAATAGGGTTTCAACCTCGTGGTATTGGGCTGCCAGGCCTGTTAGCTCATCATAGTGAATACCCATGATCTCCGATGGTTCCAGGGTTTGGATCTGGAGCCGGCTGGGGCCGCGTTCAAAAAAGCTGATGATGGATAAACAAAAGGTTCCATCCATAGCGATCCATTCGGTGATTTCCTTGCCATTTTTAAAATAAAAAATCCGAACGATCCCTTTCTTTACAAAGAAGATGTAGTCGCAAACCGCGTTTTCTTTTACCAGGAAATGATCTTTGGGCAGGCTCCAGCTTTGCCATTTACCTAAAAACAATTTTTCCACCTCGGGCGACAAGGTGCCAATACGGGCGATGGCGGGGGCAAGTTCGTACAAGGAGATGAAATTGAACCGGGAAGATAAAAAACTTTGTAACTTCTGCCTTCAAATCAAAGCATGCACCGAAAGAAATTTTTGTCACAAACGGCCGCATTTTTTTCCTTACCGGCCCTGGCGCGGGTCATTGGCAATGACCCTGATGAAGACCTGCCACCGGTGGTTCCCTTTTACCTTAAACCAGGTGACCTGATTGGGATCACTGCTCCGGCTGGATTTATGATGGAAGAGGAAATAAAACCCGCGCTTGAACAGATTCAAAGCTGGGGTTTCAATATAAAATTGGGCGCCACCATCGGAAAAAGGGATTTCACCTTTGCCGGTACCGACGCCGAAAGGGCTGCTGATTTTCAGGAAATGCTGGATGACCGAAACATTAAGGCCATCCTTTGTGCCAGAGGGGGGTATGGAGCAGTGCGGATTATTGATAAACTGAAATGGGATCAATTTAAAAAAAACCCCAAATGGATTATTGGCTTTAGTGATGTTACCGTTTTTCATTCCCATATCAACCGCAATCTGGGTTTTGCCACCATTCATTCCAAAATGACCAATAGCTTTCCTGAAGATTGGGCCAAGGCAGAACCTATCCAGATCGATACGATTCTTTCTATTCGCCAGGCGCTGGAAGGAAAGAAAATGGAGTACACCGCCCCATTTAACCAGGCCAACCGATTGGGCAAAGCTGAAGGGGTATTGGTGGGGGGGAACCTGAAAACGATTGAAAGTCTGGCAGGCAGCAAATCCGATCTGCGCACCACCGGAAAGATCCTGTTTGTGGAAGATACCGGAGAGTATCTCTATAGCATCGACCGGATGTTTTGGAACCTCAAGCGCAGTGGCAAGCTTGCCGGGTTGAAAGGACTAATCGTGGGCGGTTTTAAGATTAAAAAAGACGAGGGGGGAGAAGAGTTTGGACGAACCCTTGAAGAGATTGTGATGGAGAAGGTGAAGGAATACGCTTACCCGGTCTGTTTTGATTTTCCGGTAGGCCACCAGAAGAATAATTTTGCCCTGAAGTGTGGGGTGGTGCACAGGTTAATAGTTGACAAGTTTACAAAACTGGAAGAGGTCAGGGACTAAGCCTCGGAATTTCACTGGGCTTTACAATGCTCTCTTTTCCCGGAAAGGAAATGGTATTTCTATAATAGTTTCTGACTTTCTGAAGCTTTCGAACTATGAAGGCCAGCGAAGTAATATTAATCAGTAACGGAGTCAGGTGTAAAACTACACAGAGTATTACCTGGAAGTTGGAGTTATGAATAATATTGGAAGGCAGGAAATAGGGGATCAGGTCAAAAATGGTAAGGAAATGCTCGGGTATAACCACAATCAGGCCGATTATTATAAGCGTTGCCAAAAATGCCTTAACAGGGGTAAGGAATGTGATAAAACGGCAACGATATTTTTTTACAAAGAGGCAAACGATAAAAAGGCACAATAAAAGAAGGGAAAAACCATTGATAATAGACAGTGCAAACTCACGCTTAAGCGATGAATAGGAGCCAGCCAATATAAGCAGGATTATTGATAAGACGCCAAAATATAAATATACCGGCCTGATTAGCATTGAATAGGTGATTTTGCTATTATCCTGGCGGGCTTCTTCAAGAAAACTGGTTGAATATTCTCCTTCGTTTGGAAGGATTCCATTTTCTGTTTGAATGGTTGGATAAAAAACAGGTAATTTTTTTTGAAGAAACTGGATCTTTGATACGATCCTTTTCTTTCTCCATTTTTTTAACCTTATTTTTTTGTCTTTAACCCAATGAGAGCAAATCATTTGCAATTTGCCAATAAATCTCTTGGAAGTTATTTGGTCTTGTAATTGCCTATTATTGGTCTCTTCTATAGCAGTCAGATAAGATTCTATCTCTTTTAATTTGCTCTCGTAAATATAGTCATTGTCAATCCAGTCTTTGAACCAGGTTGAAATTTCAAAGTAATTTCTCAGTTTTTCAGATATTCCCAAAAGTAAATAGTAGGCGCATAGTAGTTCAAATACAGAAGAAAAATTTAACAGGTCGATAGAATAATCGTCTGCCATACGATTGCTTTTTGAAATGTAAAAATGGAGTTCTTCCGAATCAGACAGGCTTTGACTCAGTCAATAGTACATTGAAGTTATGGTCAAGTAGAGAGGATAACTCTCTGTCATCAAAGTTGCAGAAGGCTTTATAGGTTTCCTTGTCTGTTTCATAACGAAACATTGTCGAATCAGAAACGGTAAAATTGCTAAGTCGCTCGGATTGTGACTTTGGCCGAAGGTGTTTATTTAAAAAATCCGGAGTCAATAACTTGATTTCAACATTCTTGCCAGCTTTCATGCACTGACGGAGCATCTTCAAACAGAGAGAGTTTTCATTTGGCTTTGATTCAAATACCACTTTTACCTGAATATTTCTATTGATTGCTTCTTCTATCGCATCCCGGTAAAGTTGGGAGTCGCAAATTTGACCACTATAATCTTTTGCAAATATCTTAATGTCTTTCCTGGCATGCTTAAAAATAGTTGACATTACTATCGCAGCATGAAACCTGCCTTTATTATTAAATTCAAGATTAAGACCGCCTTTTGCGAGATGGGTAACAGACTCCAGGTATTCGCTCAATGCACTAACCTCCTCATCAACCCTGCCTCTTAATTCGGGGAAACAGGAATATACACTCTCAAGTTCCAATAATCTTACCTCGGACATATTAGAATATTTTATTAATAAAAAGGAGCTTTGCCCAAATGAAAATTGAAGTTAGGGGGAAACTGGAAAATAGGCAATCCCTTTTCCACGAACAGGATCTGTTTTTACGCGACCTGGCTTGGTTCTGCCTATATTAATTTCCTAAACCAATTACATGCCCCTCAACGACATCAATTCCAAGCGCGGCCGGTTGCGAACTTAATCCAGGCATACGCACCATTTCGCCACAGATAGCCACGATAAAACCTGCTCCGGCATTTACCGTTAACTCGTCAATGCTGATGGTAAACCCTTCATAGGTATGAATATCCTCGGGGGTGTCGGTAAAAGAGTATTGGGTCTTGGCGATACAGACCGGAAGATGGGCGTATCCTCCTTCCTCAATGCGTTTGAGTTGCTGCCGGGCTTTTTTATCCAGGTAAATATCTTTTCCGCCATAGATGCGTTGCACGATCTTGCGCATTTTTGTTTCCACGCCATCACTAAGCGCATAGGTATGCTGGATAGGAGGGGCAGGTGATTCGGTCAAATCAACAATTACCCTGGCTGCCTCCGCGCTACCTTCAGGACCCCGGGCATAGCCATCGGTAAAGGTGAATGGCGCCTGAAATTTCAGGCAACCTTCTTTGATGGCTTCTATTTCTTCCGGGGTATCATTTCCAAACCGGTTGAGTACCACAAGTACCTTTTGCCCAAAACTTCGCAGGATATGGATATGTCGCTCCAGGTTTCGCATCCCTTTTCGGATTGCCTGGGGATTGGGTTCCTTCAGGTTCTTTGGCGATACTTCGCCATGGAGTTTAAGTGATTGCGTGGTGACCACCAGTACACTCAGGGCAGGGGTTAGTCCAGCATTGCGGCACTTGATATTAAAGAATTTTTCCGCCCCAAGATCGCTCCCAAACCCGGCTTCGGTGAGTACATAATCACCCAATTGCAAGGCACTGCGGGTGGCCAGGATCGAATTGCACCCATGCGCAATATTGGCAAAAGGCCCACCATGTACCAGGGCCGGTGTGCCATGAAGGGTTTGAACCAGGTTGGGCATGATGGCATCCTTCATCAGAGCCGTGATAGCACCCCCAACTGAAATATCCCGGGTGGTAAGTGGCCTATCCCCGGCAGTATATCCAAGCAGGATATTGTTGATCCTTTGCTTCAGGTCCTCAATGTTTGATGACAGGCAAAGAATGGCCATCAATTCTGAGGCAGGTGTGATGTCAAAACCCGTTTCTGTCGGAAGGCCATTTTTTCCGCCATGCAACCCAGTGATTATATACCGGAGAGAGCGGTCATTTACATCAAGCACACGACGCCAGTAGGTTTCTTTTAATTCCCCCGGACTACCTTGCTGGTGGTAATTGTAATTATCCAGCAAAGCTGCCAACATGTTGTTGGCCGCGGAGATGGCATGGAAGTCTCCGGTAAAATGCAGGTTGATTTCATCAGCCGGAAATAATTGCGATTCACCGGCGCCGGTTCCCACCCCCTTCATGCCAAAACAGGGACCCAGGGATGGTTCCCGCAAAGCCAGGATGGCTTTCTTCCCAATATGGTTCAACCCATCGGCCAGACTGATAGAGGTGGTGGTTTTCCCATTTCCTGCCTTGGTGGGGGTGATGGAAGTAACCAGGATCAGCTTGCCTTGCCCGGCCCGGTCGTTGGCAAGGGGATGGATCTTTGCCTTGTACCGGCCATGGGTGGTGTATTGCTCTTCGGATAGCCCAAGCCCGCGGGCCAGTTCGCTGATAGGAGTGGTATTGCCGTTCATATGGAAGCCAGTAAATTCATACAAAACTATCCGTTATAGGCCCTGGCCGCCTTGATTTAAGGGTAGCCGGGTTATGATAACGATCATATGCTTACCTTGTGAAACCAATAAAAACCCATTTTTCATGATCAAATACCCCCCCTACCTCGAAAAAGGTGATACTATTGGTATCGTATGCCCGGCGGGCTTTATGCCTGCGGAAAGGGTAGCTGAATGCCAACGGGTTTTAACCGAAGAATGGGGCTACCAGGTCAGGATGGGAAAAACTGTGGGGGGAGGCTCTGCTAATTATTTTTCCGGAACGGATGAAGAAAGACTGAATGACTTGCAGCAAATGTTGGACGATCCGGGGGTGAAGGCCATTTTATGTGCCCGGGGTGGATATGGTACCGGCCGCATCATTGAAGGACTTGATTTTAAGAAATTTAAAAAGAACCCCAAATGGATCATTGGGTTTAGCGACATAACAGTTTTGCATGCCCATCTGTATGCCAACTATTATATAGCCAGCATACACGGACCCATGGCCAACGCTTTCAACGATGGCGGTTATATCAACGACTATGTTCAATCCCTTCGATCAGCATTGCAAGGTGATAAGATCCGCTATCAATGCGACCCCCACGAAATGAACCGGAGAGGGGAAGCAATTGGAGAACTGGTGGGAGGTAACCTGGCCCTGCTCGCCCATTTGGTGGGAACGGAATCGGATATAAAAACAAGAGGCCGTATCCTTTTTCTGGAAGATGTGGGGGAGTACCTGTACAATATCGACCGGATGATGTACCAGTTGAAAAGAAGTGGCAAGTTGGATAGACTGGCGGGCCTTATCATCGGGGGCTTTACGGACAATAAGGATACAGACAGGCCCTTTGGCAAAACAGCTTATGAGATCATCTGGGAGCAGGTGAAAGAATATGATTACCCGGTTTGTTTTGGATTTCCGGTTAGTCATGAAAAGGAAAACCTGGCCCTGAAAGTAGGAGTAGGCTACAAACTCCGTGTCACCAAATCACGAGTCTATCTCGAAGAATAGAATCCATGACCTTTACTCAATTGGAATATGTGCTGGCTGTATTTCGTCACCGCCATTTTGCGGCGGCTGCGGCCGATTGTTTTGTTACCCAGCCAACACTCAGCATGCAAATCCATAAACTGGAACTGGAGTTGGGGATCAAGATATTTGACCGGAGCAAACAACCGGTGATACCAACGGAACAGGGATTGGAATTGATCGCCCAGGCCCAGCGGATCATTGCCTCCCGGGATGCCTTGCTTGATATGGTTAATAACCGGAAGGGGATCGTGGCTGGCGAACTTCGGGTGGGCATTATTCCTACCCTGGCTCCTTACCTGCTTCCTTTGTTTGTCAAGGAATTCACCGCAAAATACCCGGAAGTGCGGCTGGTCGTCAATGAAATGATGACCGATACCATCATTCAACGTCTTCGGGATGGTAAGATTGATGCGGGGATACTAGTTACTCCCTTATTGGAACAAGGCATTCGCGAAGAAGTGCTGTTTTATGAGGAGTTGGTGGTTTATGTGTCCAGGAACAATGCCGCCTATGAGAAACAGTATATGCTGGCCAGGGATATTGACCCGAATAAACTCTGGTTATTGGAAGAAGGACATTGTTTTCGTTCGCAGATCATGAATTTGTGTGAATTGCAAAAAGCCAGTAAACAAGGCCACCGTTTTGAATACGAAGCCGGTAGTATTGAAACCCTCCGCCGGATGGTGGAGATCAATGATGGCATCACCATTCTCCCCGAACTCTCTACTATCGACCTTCCGGCGCGTCAGCAACAACTGATCCGCAAATTTAAAAATCCTGTACCTATGCGGCAGGTAAGCCTGGTGGTTCACCGCGATTTTATAAAGAAAAAACTGCTTGACATCCTCAAACGCGAGATCATCGCCGCCGTGCCGGAGAAAGTAAAGAAGAACAAGAATACCAATGTGGTGCCCGTGGCAATCTGAATAATTTCGACTCCCCCAATCTCTATTTGTTCAGTTTAATCCTCAGGAAGGAAACCATTTCCTTAAATTCAAAAAGATCATTGTGGCTCCCACCTATAATGGTGAAAATGTCATCGGTTGGTTTCAGGAATTTCTTTAGCCTCTCCGTATTTGAATAAGTCACCACTCTGTCCTTGGTTCCATGAAAAATGGTGATCGGGGCCCTGGTCCGCGCCAGGTATTGGTGGGTTGGAATCTGATAGTGTATCATAGAGTGAACCGGGTAAATGGGGAGATAATGTTTGACTACCGATGGAAAATCATAGTAGGGTGTTTCTAGGATCAATTGCTGGCATGGCTCCCGGGAAGCCAGGTAGGCGGCAATCCCTGTACCCATGCTTTTACCATAGATGACGATCTGTTCCTGGTTGTACCGGCTACGGGCAAAGCGGTACTGTATTTCCGCCCATTGATATAAAATGGCTTCGGTGAGTTTTCCGGTACTCTTGCCATATCCCGGGTAATCGATCATCCAAACTTCATAACCCTCCCGGGTAAAGTATGGCGCGTATTTGGCATACCAGCCAATGTTCTTCTTGTTTCCATGAAAATAGAGCACGACCCCTTTGGCGGAGCTGTCGCCCGTGGTAAACTGAACGATATTGATAGAAGATTTATCATTAATAGGGATGTTAATTTCCTTATGGGCCTGTGGGAAATCGTATTTCTGATTCTTTTTTAAGCTTACCGGATGAAACAGGATCCGATCCTGCAGAATATACAATAAAGCCCCTCCAAGGACATAAATAAAAGCGGCTATGCGGAGGTATTTAAATATCTTTTTCCAATTCCATCTCATCCGGCAAAGGTAGATGTTTGGTATTTGTTAGGATTCTCACCATTTCTCAAAAAAGCAGCGGACGCTAAAAGACCATGATCTTAGCGTCCGCTGCGAGAATTCTAAAAGTTAGCACTGTTGAAGTAATTCCTGAGTTGATTGATCGCCTTTCCTTCTATATCATTCAGCACACATTGGAACATTTCTCGGTCAGAAGGAGGATTTTCAGGACGGATGCGGATCAGTTTCCGATCTTCCTCACTCAGGGCCCTTTCATCACCGGTATAGGTGGTAAAGGTTGTGTACCAGTCATGGGCCCCGGCAACCAGGTTGCTCCAGATCCATCGGCCATTACCATCCCTGATGGTGATAGTCAGGCTGCCTTCACTGGCAAGTGTTCGGCGGTGATTGGTGATCACGGCTTTTACCCTGGCGTATTCCTTGACGATTGAATCGGGACGATAAACGATTTCTTTAACAACGATCTCTTTGCTCACTTCACGTTTTTCCTCCCTGTCCCTGATCCGGCCAGCTTCCAGGGTATTCAACCGGAGCTCAACTACCTGGTCGGGGATCAGATTCAAAGCACGGGCCTCGGCGCCATTGTAATATTTAGTAAAGATGTTCCCATTGTTGTTACGAAGACTGTACAATACCTGGTTGTCGAGGTCGTAGCGGTCAGCCAGGTTATAACTGCTGTAGCGAAAACCATGGAGACCATCATCAACCGGCAATATCACCACGCGGGTCAGGGCATTTTCATAAGCCTCTTCTTTGGCCTCCATCATTTCCATATCACCAGGACGATAGGCCAGGGCTTTTTCAAGGTCATAATAGGCCAGGCGAAAATCCTCTTTGCGGCCATTATCCATATACCGGTAAGCCCGGTCACGATAAGTGTTGGCGGTCTTTTCCGCATAAGTAACCAGGTAAGAAGAATAATCCACGGGTTCCACTACTTTCATCACCTCGGGAGAGTGAAAGATGGCTTCATACAAACGTTGCAGGGATGCATATTCGCGGTAAACGGCTTCATATTTCATTTCACCCTGGCTGGTGAGCAGGGAATGGATACGACTTTCATGGTCGTTTACGGCATAGCGGTAGGCATTTTGAATCACATAAACCAGTTCGGCATCGCCTGGCTTTTTCTGTAATTTTTTCGCGGCCTTTTCAACAGCCTCGTCATAATTACCTTGTTCGTACATTTTTGATGCACTCTTACAGCCCACCAGGACCGCAACCACCGAAACCAATAAGAAGTAGGAGTAGAATTTGTATTTCATAAGCACCTCCGTTTTTAGTATGACGGCAAAAGGAGGGCCGGGTTACGCGGTAGGGAGTTAAGTAAATGCTAATTAGGGGGGCGTGAATGGTGAATAGTGAATGGTGAATAGTGAATGGGGGAATGGTGAATAGTGAATGGTCAGTATGTCAGATTTATAAAATTACCAAAATGATAACATTCACCCATTCATTATTCACCATTCACTATTCACCATTCACGCCCCCCCCCTCATTCCTTCAAAATATCCCGCACAAAACCGTGGTATTCGTCAAAGAACGGCAGGTTGTTGTGGCCGCCACCTTCAATACGGATAAGGGTAATCTTTCGGGGGTTGGTTTTTTGCAGTTGTTCGCTGTGGCGAATGGGGATCAGCCAGTCGCGGGTGCCATGGAGGATGTAAGTATGGCACTTTACCTCCTTGATCCATTTATCGGTGCGGAGGTGAAACCTCAGTACATAACGGATAGGAAGAAAGGGTAAAAAACGCTGGACCACTTTTTTGAAATTATAATACGGGGCATCCAGGATAAGGAACCGGGGATTATTGTCGGAGGCCAGTTTGGTGGCAAAACCACTGCCCATGCTGCGGCCGTAAATGATCAGGTGGGTTTCGGCATAAGTGACTTTTAACTCGTTGTAAACATACTGCATGTCTGCCAGCATATCCTTTTCATGTCTTTTTCCCGTGCTTTTTCCAAACCCGCGATAGTCCACCAATACCACGTCATAGTTATACCGGTAAAAATCCCGCGCATATTTGGCCCAGCCCTTGATGCTACGCGTATTGCCATGAAAATACAAAAGCAAACCCAGGGGTTTTTCCCGGTAAAAATGAAGCGCGTTGATGCTGACACCCGGGGCCGGTTCAAAAAAATACTCCCGAAAAGGAATATCGTATTTGAATTCAAAATCCTTTCTCAACTTTTCGGGCTTGAAAATAAACTTCTCCTGCAGGAAATAAGCCAGCACAGAAAGCGCTATGATGCCAGCAAGAAGGTATAGTAGGAGGGGTGGCAAGGGGGGTGGGGGGAGGTTTTGGGGGGGTTAGGTTTTGGGTTTAGGTTTTGGGTTATATGGTTTTGGGTAGTGGGTTTTGGGGTTTGTTGT
>JAYRZH010000056.1:0-20011 GCA_041916555.1 Chitinophagaceae bacterium
TCAAACAGGATATCTATCGGGTGCTTGGCTTCCACTCCCGTTCCGTCTTTTACCTGATGACGGCAACTGGTTCCCGCTGCGGCAATGATCACCCCGGGAGCCGCGTTGCGTACCGCTGGGAAAAGGACCAACTCCCCTACCTTCATCGATAATTCATAGTGTTCTTTTTCATATCCAAAACTTCCGGCCATTCCACAACAACCGGATGGGATCACTTCAACACTGTAGTTGGATGGTAAAGAAAGTATCTTTTCGGAATGGGATACCGAGGACAAAGCCTTTTGCTGGCAATGACCATGTATCTTAATGTGTTTCTTTGCATCGGTAAAATCGGAAGCCATGATCTTTCCTTTATCAATCTCCCGGGCCAGAAATTCTTCAATCGTGTAAACATGTTTGGCCAAGTCTTTGGCCTTATCCCATAATTGATCATTGGCCAGGTCAATATACTCATCACGGAAAGTGAGAATGGCAGATGGTTCAATTCCTACCAGAGGTGTTTCCTCCGAAATGAGAGGCGACAAAAGTGCAATGTTTTTATTGGCAATGGCTTTGGCCTTTCTAAGCAGTCCCTTGGATAAGGATGCCCGTCCGCTTTCCTCATGTAACGGGATCACCACTTCATAACCCAGCTTCTCCAGCAATTGAATGGCATGGATACCCGTACCGGTATCATTGAAATTGGTAAACTCATCGCAAAACAGATAGATTTTCCCTTTGGGGCCATTGGATTTCAGCGGGTGTTGTGAAACCCATTTTGCCAATGTAGTTTTCCCCAGACCCGGTAAACTCCGTTTTGGATGAAACCCTGCCACTGATTTTATCAGTCCGGATGTGAAGTTATTCTTCAAGAGAAAATTATAGGCCCCCGGCCAGACAGACGCGATGGAGGAAGACCGGTTAAACCCGGCAATCAATTTAGCCCGGAAGGGAACCCCGTGTGCATCATAATAATGTTGGAGGAATTCCGCTTTTAATTTGGCCACATCCACATTGCTGGGGCACTCCGATTTACAACCTTTGCAACTCAGGCAGAGGTCCATTACCTGGTAGATCTCTTCATGATCAAACCGGTTGACTTTTTCCGAGCGTGTCAGGAACTCACGCAGAACATTGGCCCTGGCCCGGGTGGTATCCTTTTCACTTCGGGTTGCCATATAAGAAGGACACATGGTGCCCCCACTCAGGTGGGTCTTCCGGCAGTCACCACTACCATTACATTGCTCGGCATGCTGCAGAATGTCCATGGATTCAAACCTGAATACGGTATCAAAAGCCGGTGAAACCTGTCCGGGTTCATACCGCAACATGGTATTCATTGGAGGCGTGTCAACAATTTTATTGGGATTGAACAGGTGATGGGGATCCCAGGCCTGCTTAATTTCCTTGAGCACCTCATAGTTTTTCTCCCCCACCATTTGCCGAATAAATTCACCCCGCAAACGTCCGTCACCATGCTCTCCACTCAGAGAACCCTGGTAGCGCTTTACCAGGTGCGCTATTTCCTTGGCAATGGTGCGGAACATCTGGTTCCCTTCTTCTGTTTTCAGGTCCAAAATGGGACGAAGGTGTATTTCCCCAGAACCGGCATGCGCGTAATGGACAGAATTGAGTCCATAACCTTTCAGAATTGAATTGAATTCCCGGATATAAGCCGGCAGGTCGTTTACATCCACGGCCGTATCCTCGATCACGGGCACGGGTTTCTTGCTACCAGGCATATTACCCAATAATCCCAGACCGGCTTTTCGAAGGGTCCATATCTTTTTGGTATCCGCGCCAAATAAGAGGGGGTAGTGATATCCCAGACCCGCTGCTTTCAATTCCTCAATACAATGGTTCGCATCCTTTAAAACTTCGTCACGGGTATTCCGGGCAAACTCGATCACCAGGATGGCACCCGGATCGCCTTTTACAAAAAAGCGGTTCTTCTGTTGCTCAATATTGTTCTTTGTACATTCCAGTATATAATGGTCAATGAGTTCGCTGGCGCTGATATTATACTTTAGCGCCACGAGGTTGGCCCGCAGCGATTCATCTACAGATTCAAAATGAACACAAAGCAGACCTACTTCCGGAGGGGGCAGGGGAACTACGTTTAATTTTATTTCGGTGATAAAGGCCAGTGTGCCTTCTGAACCGGCCAGCAACTGGCAGAAATTAAAATCAGGCCCTCCTGCGGTAAAAGGGGCGGTCTCTACCAACAGATCGATGGCATACCCGGTATTGCGTCTTTCGATGCTGCGTTTTGGGTATTGCTTTCTAATTTCAACCTGGTTATCATAGTTGCTCAATAACTGCCGGATGTTCCGGTAAACCGAGGCCTCCAGGGTATCCCCTTCGCATTTTTGATGAAAACCATCAATATCCAGGCTGCCAAATACCGCCTCGGAGCCATCGCTCAACAAGGCTTTTACTTCAATCAAGTGTTCACGGGTACTCCGGTAAACAACCGAATTGGACCCGCAACTGTTATTTCCAACCATTCCACCGATCATGGCCCTGTTGGCCGTGGAGGTTTCAGGACCAAAAAACAGGCCATGAGGCTTGAGGAACATATTCAATTCATCCCGAATAACACCAGGTTGTACGCGTACCCAACCTTCTTCCTTGTTTAATTCCAGGATGCCGGTAAAATATTTGGATACATCCACCACAATGCCATTGCCAACTACCTGCCCAGCCAAAGAAGTCCCGGCTGTACGGGGGATCAGGGAACTGCCATGGCGGCGGGCAAATTCGATCAACTGCCTTATATCGTTTACCGTACGCGGTATAGCCACGGCCTGGGGCATTTCACGATAGGCTGAGGCATCGGTGGCATAGAGGGTACGCATGGCCCGGTCATCATAAAACTCTCCTTCCAGGCGGGATTTCAATTCCTTGTATTGCTCCTTCATATTGGTGGATCTGCTATGTCCAAAATTAATTCTTTTGCCTATGTGAAAACAATTAGCCTCCTGATTTGTAATTTTGTGTACCAACAGTTGTTCATGACCGCCCTCAAAAAATACCGATTAGCATTTATCCTCGCGATATGTTTGCTGGGACTGGGAGTCATGACCGTTACCGGGCCATTAAAAAGCTGGCAGGAAAAGGTATATGTCCAAAACATGGACTACAACGAGGAAGGAAACCAGACCCCTGAATCTGGCACCGAGTGGGAGGAAGAAACGGTTTATGACCACCCTGGCATGCCTCCTGGTTTATTTAATCTTCATTTTCTGAAGCCCGTCAACGGCTTTTTATCACCAGCTCCCCGGTTGGTGTATCTGAGCACCCATACTCCGCCTCCGGATCCTATTGGGTAAGCTTTCCAGACTTCTTTTTTATTATCCAACGATTTACTGACCAAAAATTTATCATCATGAAAAAGCATGTGAGCGCTTTATCTATTGCGCTGATTCTCAGTTTAGGATTTTCTACAACCGTTTTGGCCCAAAACCTTTCCGACAAAGAGATAAAAACAAATGTGCAGACGATTTCCCAGCCTCTGCAGAAAATTACCGCGCTGGAACCCCGTGTGTTTGAATATAATACCGCCCGGTATGCCCACCTGGCCTTCCCTAAAGGACAGCAGTATGGCTTTTTAGCGGAGAATGTGGAGCAGGTATTGCCCGGTTCGGTTCATACAACCCGGTATTCTTATATGAAGGGGAAGAACTCGTATCAATCAGCCCTGGTAAAATCAACAGATATGCAAAGCCTGATACCCTTGCTGGTTGCCTCCATTAAGGAACAGCAGACCCAGATCGATCAGTTAAAGGCTGAGGTGGAGAGATTGCAGGGGTGGGGGGGGAGATACGGGGGGGGGGAGGGGGGAGTGGGTAGAGGTAATAGGTAATAAGTATTAGGTAATAGGTAATTGGAGATGTGGGTATGAGGGGGTGGATGGTGGTATTGATCTTTTCACCCGTTCACCATTCACCTATTCACCTATTCACCATTCACCATTCGCCCAATCCCCTACTGATACTGAATATACAATGGCCTTGGTTTTAGTGCCACCAGTTCTTTGGGGGTCATAAGCCGGCCATTGTCTTTCAGGTCATTTTTATAAAACAGTTTGAAGCCCGTGTATTCCACTGGTTCCCGGTAAATGAATTGTTTGTAGGTGGTGATCTTTTTTGCCGGATGGCCCCAACCATCCATGTGCATAACAAACTGCACTTCGGGGCGGGCTTTGATCTGTTTGTAATTGGTGACCATGCCCTGGGTAAACCGGTGAACGACGAGAATTTTGGGGGGCAGGTTATTTTCTTTGACTAATTTTTCCAGATAATCGGCTGCATAGTTGATGTCACTGGCGTCAAAGGTTCCGATCACTTTACCAGGGGCATGGCCTCCTTTCATGGAGAATTCCGGGTCAATACCCAGATGAACATTGGGAAGCCGCAGGTATTTATCCAGTTCAGGGATTTCCTGTTGCAGGGTACTCAATCCAACCTGGATATCCAGGAAAACAATGGCATTGATCTTTTCGGCCATTTTTAATACTGAATCAATCTGGTGAAAAGGCATACGCAAGCGGTACTTTCCACCTTTACCCGGACTGCCCTGGGCTGTAACAGCGATATAATGAAGGGCGGGAATGGTAACGGTGGTGCTGTCAGCCGCCTGCCATTCAGCCACTTTGGCCTGCACGTGGTCAAGCATTTCCTGTTTGGGTAATTCGCCCAATATCCCCATTTGTTTGGAATAAAGGTTGCCATAATAGGCTATAATCCGGTGAAAGGGCAAAAGCGCTCCTTCCTGGTATTCCACGCCGGTTTTCACCGGCCAACGACCGGAAGAATCCCCGTTTGAAACGCGTATCAACTGCTCGTTATAGGCGGTTTGATCATATACTGCTTTATCAGATGTCAGGCTGTCCTTTTTCAGGTCAGTGCTATCATTCATGGGCAAATGCGCCTGGGTGGCAGATTCGCCTCCATTGGGGCTTAAAAGGGGTTTTAAACCAAAGAATCCACCAACGGCCAGGGCCAGGATGATGGAATAAATACCATAGGTCTTCAGGGAAGAGGTTGAGCGGGAAATGGTTGTGCCCATAGGATCAGTATTGGATTTGTTGGATCGTTTCATCTAACGTGCAGAATAAGAAAATATTATGCCACAAAAAAAAGCCCCCCGCCAAAGGCGGGGGGGAATCCGAGCGTACTTTTTCAAGTAACAAATTTACTGGAGCATGATCTTAAAGGACTGGGGTTCGGTACCACCATCAATAGCCACAACATACATGCCTTTCTGCAGCCCACTGGTTGACAGGCTAACCTGTCCATTGCGGGCAATATTTTGTTGACCAACCATTTTACCACTCATATTGAAGAGCTTGATGGTATAGTTCTCGTTTTCGTTGCTGGATACATTGACATTCACATTCTCACCGGCACGGAGCAAGGTAGGACGAACATCAAAGGAGGCACCACCGGTGAAACGGATCATAACCACGCGGCTATAGGAATAAGTGCCATCCAGATCAACCATTTTCAGGCGGTAATAAGCAGTGGTCATTTTGTTTTTCACATTGATATCGGTATAAGCATAACTACCACGGGAAGAATTGGTGGCAGCGATATCGGCAACTTTTTCAAAGGGACCGGCAGCATCAGCAGAACGCTCCAGTTCAAAATGATCAAAACGGATCTGCTCATCAGCTTCCCATTTTACCTGGGCATTATTACCCGATTTGGTAGCTGTAAAACCAAGCAGTTGTACCGGAAGGGCTTCTATAGAACCTACCAGGCTAAAACCAATTACCTGGTCACTGGGGTTGTTGGGGCTGTTGTCACCGGCACCATAAACGATAGTAACGGATTTTACCGGAACACTGGTACCAAAGCTTACATAAGAAGGGCTGCTAGAAAAAGTAGAGTTATTCTGCTTTCCTTCCAAAATGTTCAGGTTAGTACCTGTTACCTGGGCCGAATTACCGGCAGCCAAAGTGGGGTAAACCGTGGCATTCAGGTTGTTCTTACCGGAGATAGTCAGTTTATCATCCCAGTTACCACTGCTGTAATCAACATCATATACATAGAAGTAAACACCTTTCAGGGGAACTGTAAAAGTGATAGTGTAAGTAATGGTCGTTGTTTTGTTTGACCAGTTTACGCTTTCATACAGGTAACCACCATTTGAGCTGTTGTAGCTGGGTTCTCCGGAATTGTGACCGGAACCGGAGATGGCAACAGTCATCTTCACATTGTTTGAAGTGATGTTGTAAGAAGTTGATCCATCATTAAAATTGGACCAGGCGAAACTTTGAGCCTGAAGGCTGATTGTAACCATCAGGGAGATCAGTAGGGTGTAGATTTGTTTCATAACGTTCGGATTTTGAAATACGAGTATCCGAACAATGTGCCAGTTTATAACACATTAAATATGAATAGGTTAGAAATGCCAAAAGAAGAGACCCGTCTATCTTTTGGAGGGAAATTCCGGAAAATGGAATAATGAAGAGTGAATAGGCAATAAAAAAGGAATAAGAAAGTTGAGGTTTCAACCTGTACCAACTCTCTTATTCCTATTTATTAATTCGTATCTCTTTTACTCGGCGGTTTATGCCCTTTGTGTAAACGACCTTCCATACTTCTTCCCACCGCTGCCCCGACGGGCTGTTCCAAAGCTGGTAGGCGCGGAACCGGCACCGGTTTGGGGTTTTGCCACCACAGGCGCGGCATACATGGAAGGAACATCATAAGGATGATCTTTGACCACGGGAATGGTTTTCTTGATCAGTTTCTGGATATCGCTGAGAAAGATCTTTTCACTCCAATCGCAAAAAGAGATAGCGGTACCACTGGCGCCGGCCCGTCCGGTACGACCAATCCGGTGTACATAGGTTTCCGGAATATTGGGCAATTCATAATTAATGACATGCGAAAGGTCATCGATATCAATACCCCTGGCGGCGATATCTGTTGCCACCAGTACCCTTGTTCTCCGTGATTTGAAATTGGCCAGGGCCTTTTGGCGGGCATTCTGGGCCTTATTGCCATGGATCGCCTCGGTACGGATTCCGGCTTTGTTCAAGCTTTTGGCCAGGCGGTCCGCCGCGTATTTCATTTGCGTGAAAATAAGTACCGATTCAATGGCGGGGTCTTTAAGGATCTCGATCAGTAGCGGAAGTTTGTTTTGCTTTTCGCAATGGTAAACTGATTGCTGAATAAGATCAACCGTTGAGGATGGAGGGGTTACTTCCACTTTCACGGGATCGGTGAGCAGAATATGGGCCAATTGCCTGATCTCGGGTGGCATGGTAGCCGAGAAGAAAAGGGTTTGACGTTGCTTGGGCAAGCGGGCGATCACCCTTCTTACATCCTGCACAAATCCCATATCGAGCATGCGGTCTGCCTCATCCAGGACAAAGAACTGAATATGATCAAGGGAGATATGCCGTTGCTGCATCAGGTCGAGCAAACGACCCGGTGTTGCCACCAGAATATCTACTCCACGACGCAGGGCCTGTACCTGGGCATGCTGGGAAACACCTCCAAAAATGACCGTATGTTTTAAGGGAAGAAACCGGCCATAGGCCTGGATACTTTCCCCGATCTGAATGGCTAATTCACGGGTAGGGGTCAATACAAGGGCGCGGATGCCTTGGGCAGGCTCTGCCTGCTGCGACATCAACTGTAAAATGGGAATGGTAAATGCGGCGGTCTTACCGGTTCCTGTTTGGGCACAACCCAGCAGGTCGCGGTTCTTTAATACCACCGGAATGGCTTTTTCCTGGATAGGGGTAGGATTGGTATAACCCTCCTGGCTAAGCGCTTTGAGCACAGGCTCAATGAGCTGTAATTCGTTGAATAACACGTTAATCTGTTTAATTTGAAAATATTTGGTAAGGCTATCTCCGAGATGGGATACTTTACCCGCCTTACGTTTTGCCATCACAGCAACGAGGAGCATTAGAGGCTCCGGTAGAAGGAGTGCGAAACATTAAGAGACGTAAAGATATGATTATTTATCGGGAAATAAAAATAGGCGCAAGTGATCAACTGAACGTTTAACAAGTCTTTGCCGAATGGATCTTATCTTTTTTATCAACTTTCTCTTTTCTTTTTCTTCCATCTTTCCATTGGAATAACCTTGTTCTGCCAGTTCTTCCAACACGACCATATCCTGGATTTTACCTAACAGATCAAGGTTCTTGTTCAGACTCCGATTTTTCACTGACCCGGGTTTGTTTATCTCCCGGAGAAATAGCAGGTCTTTCAGGCGTTTCCTGATCTTATGCAGAGGCCTGTTCTTTCTTTGAAAGAGACTGCCTGCTTTTTTTAATAATATGTCCTCTTCTTTTCGCAGACTAATATAAGGTGGAACCAGATGGGAAAGGGTAAAGAGCCTGTTAATGCGATCTACGTATGTTAGAAAGCCATTATGTTCATAGCTTCTTCCGGCTTTTCGGGTTGCCGCTACTGCCTTTCTCCATGCACTGTGAAAAAAGCTGTCAAGGCCCGGGGAGGTAATCTTGTATTTTTTAATCAGCAAAAGGCCTTGTTCCAGGTTTCGTTGTATTCCGCAAACCTTAAACAGGTCTGTTAAGGGTTTGAAATCCTCCTGCCAGGGAACCTGGTACAGTTTCTCCAGCAACCTTCCAGTCATTTTCCACCTTTTGATGGACACACGCACCTGATGCACAATTTCCGGGTCTGGCTTTTTACGCAAGGCCACAGTACACCTGGTAAGTTCATGGGCCTGTGCCTGTAACAGGTTCAGAAAAGCATCCCTGGTAATTTTGGTTTTCAATCCTGATCTGGTTTTTAGCCCCTTGAAGTTACAAGCTATTATCCTCCTTACCGATGACAGGTGTCAGTTTAGGGCCGGGTTGACAAATCAGGCTGATCCGTGATGTCAGTCAGGACCCTCCTGAAATGACCTGGCTATTTTTATCAAACAATTCTCAAAATATGGATTCCGACCTGACCTTATCGGTTTTTCAGCAACTGGACCGGTTAATTGGAAAAATGAGAAATGAAACCGAGAGAAGAAAGGAAATGCTGGATTCCATCCCGCCTGACTACCGTCTTTCCGCCACCAACCTGATCCACTACCTGACATTGCGAAATGAAGACATCCGTGACCTACAAGATGAACTTCATGTACTGGGTTTATCTTCCCTGGCCAGTTCGGAAAGTCATATACTTAGCCAGATCCAATCCATCTTGAGAAGATTGGGGAAAAAGTTTTCACCGGATGAAATGGAAGGGTGCACGTATACCTATAGCCTGGCAAAAATGGAAAAGGAGCAAAAGAAATTGTTTGGCCGAAAGATGGAGGATGGGATCCCCTATATCATGGTCACTTTTGACAGTTCCTTTGCCGAGAATTACGCGATCATAAAAACGCTGCTTCAAAACGGGATGAATGTGGCAAGGATCAACTGCGCGCATGACAATGAGGCCGTATGGGCGCAAATGATCCAGTTGGTCCACCGGGCCAGTCAGCTTACTGGTCTGGACTGCAAAATCTATATGGACCTGGCCGGTCCAAAAATCCGGACCAACCTGATTGGTCGGGGTATGGAAAAAGGAAAGGTAAAGATCGAAGAAGGAGAAATGATCTGGCTTGCCGAAGTCCTGCCTGCCGGTTTTGAAGAAAAGGTAGTGATCAGTCCAAATGAAAAGGATGTCCTGCTTCATGTGGAGGAAGGTCACCGTGTTTACCTGGATGATGGGATCATTAAAGGGATCGTGGAAATAAAGGACAGGGACAAATTAGGAGTCAGAATAACCCGTGTATCCTCAGCCAAGAAACAAATAAAAAATGATAAGGGGATCAATTTCCCGGATTCAGAACTGGCCATTGCCCCATTGACCAGTTTTGATATTTCCTGTTTGCCTTTTGTTTGTACCCATGCTGATATGGTAGGCTATTCCTTTGTCAGGTATGCAAGCGACCTGATGGAACTTCAACTAAAACTTCATCAGTTTTCCCCCACTCCTCCGGATATAATCATCAAGATTGAAACCCCACAGGCAGTAAAAAACCTGCCATCGCTATTGCTACAGGGGATGCATTCCAGTTCCTGTGGTGTCATGATAGCGCGAGGCGACCTGGCTGTAGAGATAGGGTTTGAAAGAATGGGGGAAATCCAGGAAGAAATACTCTGGATCTGCGAATCAGCACATATACCGGTGATTTGGGCGACCCAGGTACTGGAAACCCTCAACAAATCAGGGGTGGCCACCCGGTCGGAGATCACCGATGCTTCGCATGCAGCCCTGGCAGAATGTGTGATGGTCAATAAGGGTGACCACACCATTGAGGTGATAGAAACCCTTCGTGACATACTACTGCGTACCGGGGGTCATCACTCCAAGAAAAGGTATATTTTCCGGCCGCTCCGCATTGCCCAACGGTTCATGACGCACTAAACCTATTGTGAGGCTGGAACCGGTAAAGAAAACATAACCTTAATATTCCGTCCAAAAACGCAACTTCGCCGGGTAACTCCGAAACTGCCATTACTTATGGACAAAATTCCCTTGCTCACAGAAGGTGATGTAAACCTCTCCCCGCTTCGGGCTTCCTGGAATGCCCATCTGGATGACCAGACCAAAAACCTGCTCCATATCGATGCCCGGCATTTTATCCACCAATCCCTTTCCACTCCCTGTCTGAATGTGATCGAATCGGCAGAAGGAATTTACTTCACCGATATACAGGGCAAGAGGTACATGGATTTTCATGGGAATAATGTCCATCAGGTTGGACATAAAAACCCTTATGTCATCAAGAGAATAAAGGACCAGTTGGATCAGTTGCCTTTTTGTCCCCGGAGGTACACCAATCAACCGGTTATTGACCTGGCAGAAACACTGGTGGGCCTGATGCCGGATGGTTTGTCAAGAGTGCTGTTTTGTCCTGGCGGCACGAGTGCGGTTGGTATTGCCTTAAAACTGGCCCGTGTGATTACCGGTAAAACAAAGGTATTGTCCTATTCCGATTCCTTTCACGGGGCTTCCCTGGATGCCATCGCGGCCGGAGGTGAGGAACAGTTTAAAAAATACATGGGGGAGTTTCCGGATACGATCAATGTACCGGCACCCGGCAATTACCGGTTACCGGAAGAGAGTGAAGCTACCACCCTATCCATGATTGAAAAGATATTCCGGGGAAATAAGGAAGTCGGCGCTTTTATCGCCGAAACGATCCGGAATACCGATGTACAAATACCCTCAGTAGATTACTGGAAGAAAGTACGCGCATTATGCGATCAATACAAAGTAGTGCTTATCCTGGATGAGATTCCCATTGCTTTTGGACGCACGGGTAAAATGTTTGCCTTTGAACATTACGACATCAAACCCGATATACTCTGTCTGGGAAAAGGCCTGGGGGCCGGGATCATTCCCATGGCGGGGATCATTGCCCGGGAGGAGTATAATATGGCAAATGAAGTTTCACTTGGTCATTACACTTTTGAAAAGAACCCTTTGGGTGCCGCTGCCGGATTGGCCATGCTGGATTTTATCGAGCAACGAAAATTACTTGAACATGTACATGCCTGTGAAGTCTATTTAAGAAAGGCGCTTAACGGCTTAAAGGAACGATACCCCGTGATTGGCGATATCCGGGGAATCGGATTGCTCTGGGGAATTGAACTGGTAAAAGATCCAATCACCAAAGAAAGGGACCCTGATCTGGCTTCCCGAATCATGTACCGCTGCCTGGAAAGAGGATTAAGTTTCAAGGTTTCCCAGGGCAACGTGCTGCAATGGGTGCCACCTTTGATCATTCAGGAGAGTGATTTAAAGAAAGCTATCTCGATACTTGAAGAAGCAATTATGATGGAAATATAAATACACCTATCATTCTAAGAGAAGAATTCTGCATATTTGTATATTATGGCTAAGCTAAAGAACATACATCCTGGAGAGATCTTATTAGAAGAGTTCCTTCTTCCCTTTGAAATTTCTGCATACCGATTAGCCAAAGACATAGGCATCCCCCAAACCAGAGTCTCTGAAATTCTAAAAGGGAATCGAAGGATTCCTGCCGACACTGCTCTACGGCTTAGTAAGTACTTTGGCAACTCAGCCAAATTCTGGCTTGGCCTGCAGGATGACTATGATCTGGAGGAAGAAGCAATAGCAAAAAGAACCTCTATAAACTCTATTAAGTCTATAAATAAAAAAGCCGCCTAGCCAAATAACTCGAGGTTTCACCAGATAAAATACAATTATACCTTCTCCGGCGCCTCATTCCGAAATACCACTTCCCCGTCAAAAACGTCCACTAAGACCGGCCTGGACCGGTCGATTTCTCCGGCCAGTATTTTTCGGCTTAATTGGTTGACAATTTCCTTCTGGATCAACCTTTTCAGAGGCCTGGCCCCATATTGGGGGTCAAAACCCTGCTCGGCCAGAAAACTGATCGCATAGTCAGAAAAGGTCAGTTCAATCCCTGTTTCGGCTACCAGTTTCTTCAGGGTGTTAAGCTGAATATTGATAATTCCCCTGATCTCATTACGCAACAGGGGTTGGAATAGGATAATCTCATCCACCCGGTTTAGAAATTCAGGCCGAATGGTTTGGCGCAACAGGTTCATGACTTCCACCCTTGTTTTTTCAACCAGGTCCTCTTTATTCGCCTCATTCACTTTCTCAAAGTTCTCCTGGATGATATGGCTACCGAGATTGCTCGTCATGATGATGATGGTATTCCGGAAGTTGACGACACGTCCTTTATTATCGGTCAGCCGCCCATCATCCAGTACCTGCAACATCACGTTCCACACATCGGGGTGTGCTTTCTCGATCTCATCAAGCAATACAACACTATACGGTTTGCGGCGTACCGCTTCAGTCAGTTGACCGCCTTCGTCGTACCCCACATAACCCGGAGGAGCCCCCACTAACCTTGATACAGTGTGTTTTTCCTGATATTCACTCATGTCGATCCGCGTCATCATGGCCTCATCATCAAAGAGGTATTCTGCCAGCGCCTTGGCCAGTTCTGTTTTACCCACTCCGGTTGTACCCAGGAAAATAAAGGAGCCGATAGGCTTGCGAGGATCCTGTAATCCTGCCCGGCTTCTGCGAATGGCATCCGCTACGGCGGTAATGGCTTCTTCCTGTCCTACCACCCGTTGGTGAAGATGGTCCTCCAGGTTGAGCAGTTTCTCCTTTTCACTCTGCATCATGCGGCTCACCGGAATCCCCGTCGCTTTAGCGACGTTCTCGGCAATGTCCTCGGCATCCACTTCTTCCTTGAGCAATCGCTTTTCACTCAATTGGGAAAGCTGGGCGCTGAATTCATCAATCCTTTTCTCCTGTTCCTGTATCTTGCCATAGCGGATCTCAGCTACTTTTCCATAATCACCATTCCGTTCGGCCTGCTCAGCGCTGAGTTTGAGTTGCTCAATTTCAGCTTTGGCATTCTGTACTTTCTCCACAATCTCTTTTTCTTCCTTCCACTTGGCTTTAAAAGTATCCCTTTCCACACTCAGGTTAGCGATCTCGGTATTTAACTCTTTTAACTTCTCTTCATCATTCTCGCGCTTGATCGCCTCGCGTTCAATTTCCAGTTGGCGTATCTGCCGTTCCAGCTTATCCAGCTCTTCTGGCATGGAATTCATTTCAAGCCTGAGTTTAGCCGCGCTTTCATCTATCAGGTCAATGGCTTTATCGGGAAGAAAACGGTCGGTGATATAGCGATGTGATAATTCAACAGCGGCAATTATCGCCTCGTCCTTGATGCGGACATGGTGGTGTGTTTCATACCTGTCTTTCAGCCCCCGTAAAATAGAAATCGCATCCTCCACAGAAGGTTCATCAATCATGACTTTCTGGAACCTTCTTTCCAGGGCCTTGTCCTTTTCAAAATACTTCTGGTATTCATTGAGGGTGGTTGCGCCGATAGCCCTGAGTTCCCCTCTCGCAAGGGCGGGTTTGAGGATATTTGCGGCATCCATGGCGCCTTCGCCACCTCCGGCACCCACAAGGGTATGTATTTCATCAATAAAAAGAATGATCTCTCCCTCACTGGTAGATACTTCCTTGATCACGGCTTTCAGACGTTCCTCAAACTCCCCTTTGTATTTGGCACCGGCAATCAACTGGCCCATATCGAGGGCGTAAATGATCTTGGAGCGCAGGTTTTCCGGAACATCGCCATTGACCACCCGCATGGCCAGTCCTTCGGCGATGGCGGTTTTACCCACACCAGGCTCACCCACCAGAATGGGGTTATTCTTGCTTCGCCGGGATAGGATATGCAGGGTACGCCTGATTTCCTCATCACGTCCAATGACCGGGTCAAGTTTACCCTGCCGGGCCATTTCATTCAGGTTCTTTGCATATTTGTTCAGAGCATTGAATTGCTGGGATTGTGTTTGCGAAGTAACAGTTTCTCCTTTGCGCAGCTCTTTGATAGATGTAATAAGCCCCTTTTCTGTTAACCCGGCATCCTTGAGCAACTTTGCCGTGGCATCACTTCCCTGGAGAATGGCCAGCAGGAGGTGTTCGGGGGTGACAAATTCATCGCCAAAACTCTTCAGGGCCGCGCCTGCCCTTAATACCACACTATTCGCATCGCGACTGATGGATTGGGCGGGTTCACCACTCTGTACCTTGGGCAATCGCTGAATGGCCTCACCGAGTTTGGCTTCGACAAGGTTCAACGTCACGTTATTTTTCTTCAGCAAGTATTCCACCGGCGAATCCTGTTGCTCCAACAAGGATTGTAGCAGGTGCTCGGTCTCAATGTTCGGGTTCCGTTCATTGAAAGCCAATTGCTGAGCGGCCTGAATGGCTTCTGCTGCTTTTATGGTAAAATTGGAGAGGTTCATAGTCAATACATTTTAATTTCGCGGGTTACTCGGATTTCACGGATTACGCGGATTTCACGGATTACGTTCAAATAGTTATCCAAGAATGTTTTTTGACCAAATTTGTCATTAAAGCTCCGGCATTTCTGCCTGAAATGCAGTCTGGCAGGGCGTTTTCTGCAATTATTTCAGAATGAATAGAATACATAACTTTGTCCTCCAGCATTTTTATCAGTTAATATGAGTCAATACCATCCCGAAACCGAAGCCATCCGCATCCAGACCCCACGCACCTGGGAGAATGAACATTCCACCCCTTTGTTTCTTACCTCCAGTTTTGTATTTGACAACGCGGAGGATATGCGGGCCGCTTTTGCGGAAGAAAACGATCATAATATTTATTCCCGTTTCAGCAACCCAACCGTTGATGAGTTTGCCTATAAGGTTGCGCGCATGGAAAAGGCTGAAGCCGGGCTGGCTACTGCCACAGGCATGGCGGCTGTTTTCGGAACATTTATGACCTTTTTGCAAAGTGGTGATCATATCCTTTCCTCCGGGTCTGTTTTTGGAAGCACCCATACTATCCTGACTAAGTATATGGGACGCTGGAAGATCGCCTTTGACTACTTTGATATCAATAAACCCGATACCATTGAAGGATTGATCCGGCCCAATACCAAGATGATCTATGTGGAAACCCCTTCCAATCCGGGATTGGATATAATTGATATGGAGGTGCTGGCCAACCTGGCAAAGAAGCACAAGGTACTGCTGGTAGTGGATAATTGCTTTGCCACCCCGGTTCTTCAACGTCCCATTGAATGGGGTGCTGATCTTGTGATCCACTCCGCTACCAAGTGGATGGATGGACAAGGTCGCGTCGTGGGTGGTGTCATTGCCGGTAGAGCAGTTCTGGTGCGGGAAATCTACCTTTTCCTTCGCAATACCGGGCCTTCCCTTTCGCCCTTTAATGCCTGGATCCTGACCAAGAGCCTGGAGACCCTGGCCCTGCGTATGGAAAGACATTGCCAAAATGCCCTTTCCCTGGCAAAAGCCCTGGAACCAAACCCCCACCTGGAAATGGTGAAATACCCCTTCCTGGAATCACACCCCCATCACTCAATAGCCAAAAAACAGATGAGCGCCGGTGGCGGGATCGTATGTTTTGAATTAAAAGGGGGAATTGAACGGGGACGTCGATTCCTGGACGCTTTAAAAATGCTTAGCCGCACATCCAACCTGGGTGACAGCCGCAGTATTGCCTCCCACCCCTCCTCTACCACCCATTCCAAATTGTCGGAAGAGGAAAGACTGTCCGTTGGGATTACCCCGGGGCTTATACGTATTTCTGTTGGTCTTGAACATATTGATGATATCCGGCAGGACATTGAACAAGCCCTGGAATCCTCTGTTTAACAAGTAAAGAAATGTACCATGAGAACGATACTCCTCTTAATATCCTTTTTCTTTTTTACAGGTCTCTATTCCCAATCAACATTCACTGACCTGGATGATTTTCTGGAATCCAATAAAGAGAAACTGGGAAAAGACTTCTACGCCATGGTCTGGAAAAAGGATGATACGGTGGTTTACCGCAAACAATCCAATCCGCAATTCAGGAGTAATGTCCCGGCTCCAATCGCTGCATCCAGCCAATGGCTGACAGCCGCGCTGGTGATGATGTTTGTGGATGAAGGAAAAATCAGTCTTGATGATCCCGTTGTCAATTATGTACCGGAATTTGGAAAGTACTTTAAAAGTTATATCACCTTGCGACACTGCCTGTCGCAAACAACGGGTATAGAGTCGGAGGCGCTGAAACTCTCCAAGCTCTTTGATAAAAGCAAATACGAGAATCTGGAAGCCGAGGTAAATTCTTTTGCGGCCAAAAACATTGCTGCTAATCCGGGTAAGGAGTTTTCTTATGGAAGTATCGGATTGAATATCGCCGGTCGTGTTCTGGAAGTGGTGGGGAAGAGAAGGTTTGACCAATTGATGACCCAAAAATTGTTTCGTGCCCTGGCCATGCGCCGGAGTAGCTTTAGCAACCTGATGGGAGGCCCTGTCAATCCATCCTGGGGGGCCAAATCATCGGCTGACGACTACATGAACTTTCTGGTGATGTTACTCAACAAGGGTAAATTTCGGGGGCAGCAAGTACTTTCTGAAGAATCCGTAGCCGAAATGATAAAGATACAAACGGGTGACCTCCAGATGAAATACACTCCTGATGCAGGCAAAGGTTTGGGGTATGCTTATGCCGCCTGGGTATTGGAAGAAGATGGGAACGGGAATGCCACAGCCCTTATCTCTCCAAGCCTTTTTGGATTCTGGTCGGTGGTGGATTTTAAAAGAGGGTACGCCTATCTCCTCCTACCCAAGGATATGGTGGAGAATGATCCCATAGCCCTACACAAGGAAATTATCGAGATTATAAATACCCATTTTGAATAGGAGTTTTGTTTCTCGCAGCGTACGCTGCGAGAAATAAACCCATATCCTATTCGCTAACTGAGAACTTCACTTTCCCATTCACGATCGTCATCATTACTTTGGTCTTTTTTATTTCTTCTTCCTGACAGGTAATGAGGTTGTTGGATAGTAAAACAAAGTCGCCATATTTACCCACTTCAATAGATCCCTTTTGTTTTTCCTGAAAGGACGAATAGGCATTGGCCAGGGTGTAAGAATGAAGGGCCTGTTCGCGCGTCATTTTCTGCTCGGGATAAAAAACTGAACCATCTTTTAGTTTGCGGGTAACACTGGCATAGTAACAAGCAATCGGATCTTCATCCTCCACGGGCACATCGGTTCCATTGGTGACCACAACACCGGCTTTGAGAAATGATTGCCAAACATAAGCCCCTTCCCTTGACCTTTGTTCCCCCAATCGCTTGGGAACAAAAGGCGCGTCACTGGTACAATGTACGCCTTGCATGGAGGCAATTACATTCCATTCCTTGAAGCGGGGAATTTCTGACGGGTTAACATGTTGGGCATGCTCAATTCTCCAGCGGTGGTCACGCGTTTTATCTTCTGCGATCTTCCTGGCATAGAGATCAATCAGTTCTCGGTTGGCTCTGTCCCCAATGGCATGTACACAGAGTTGAAGATTGTTATCCCAGCAAAAATCGGCAATGGCCTTTAAGGAATCGAGGTCAAATGTGGCCTCCCCTACCCAACCTGGACGATCGGAATAGGGTTGGAGCAACCAGGCGCCATAGGAACCCAGGGCGCCATCCAGCGATACTTTGACGGCCTTCACGGTAAGGAATCCATTACCGGCATCCACGACCGGAAACCGGGAGGCATTGGCCCTCAGCACCCCATTTCTTTCCCGCACCATGACCCAATGGCGGATATTCAGTTTGCCTGAGTCGGCGAGTTCTTTCATCCATTTTACCTGGGCAAAAGATGATCCTGCATCCTGAAAACTGGTGATGCCTTTTTTCAGGCAATCCTCTTCCGCCAGACGGATGCTTTCAGCCCACCGGGTTTTTTGTTCCTGCTCAGTTTGGCGGTTTACAAAATCCGAATAGGCTTTATTGACCAGGGCCTGTGCGGTTTCGGCCAATACGCCTACTATCCTTCCTTTCTTATCTCGCACTATTTCTCCCCCGGTTGGATTCGGGGTTTTATCGGTGATCCCGGCCAATTCCATGGCCTTTGCGTTGACATAGCTGCTATGTCCGCTGGCATGAGAAAGCAATACGGGGTTATTGGAAGAAACCTTATCCAGTTCTTCATGGTATGGGTACCCCAGGTAATTGTCGGCCGGCGCCGGGTTCCATTTTTCCTGGTGCCAACCCCATCCAATGATCCAGTCGCCTGGTTTCGCTTTAGTCACCGCATCCTGTACTTTCGCCACAATTTCATCCCAGTTTTTTACATTCATGAGGTTAAGTGTAATAAGGGAAGCGCCCAAGCCGTGAATATGCCCATGCCCCTCTATAAAACCAGGCATAAGAAACTGTCCTTTACAATCAATCGATTCCGTGGCGGAACCTATAAATTGCTCAGCGTCCTTATTGGAGCCCACAAAGATGATCTTCCCGTCCTTTACCGCCACCGCTTCCGCCGTCGGCTGCGCGGTATTCACCGTGTACACTTGTGCATGATGAAGAACAAGGTCAGCCGCATTCTTGGGGGTGGAACAACTGACGAGGAGTGACAGAAAAATAAATGTGCTGATAAAGGCCCTGGTGAGGAAATTTCTCATGAACAGAAAATTTGGTAACCAAAGATATGGATGTTTGGTTTCCAAATACAGCGGCGCCGGATGGGTCAGATGCTCTATTTTTGATTTGAATTAAGCAGTGGATAACCGGAACAAACATACAGGCATCGTTAAGACCCTGGCCAGGGAAGCCGGGTTTGACTTTTGTGGTATAGCAAGGGCCGAAAAATTAGACAAAGATGCCCGGCGATTGGAAAACTGGCTCAACCAGGGCATGCATGGAAGCATGGCCTACATGGAAAACCATTTTGAAATGAGAACCGATCCCCGATTGTTGGTCCCCGGGGCGAAATCTGTCATCACCCTTCTGTTGAATTATTTTCCTGACCAGCAACAAAACCCGCAGGCGCCACGGGTTTCCAAATATGCTTATGGCCGCGATTATCATGACGTGATTCGGGAAAAACTCAAAGTGTTCCTCCAACGAATCCGGGAGATAATTGGCGAGGTGGATGGCAGGGGATTTGTGGATTCGGCTCCGGTATTGGAAAGAACCTGGGCCCAGCGAAGTGGATTAGGATGGATAGGGAAAAATGGAAACCTGATCACCAAAACCGGTGGTTCCTTTTTCTTCATCGCCACGCTGATCACCGATCTGGACCTTGTACCCGACGATCCCTATGCCAAGGATTACTGCGGGTCCTGTAACCGATGTGTGGAGGCCTGTCCTACCGGGGCCATTCTGCCCGACAAAACCATCAATGGCAGTCATTGTATCTCTTATTTCACTATTGAACTAAAGGACCAGTTGATCCCTGACCAATGGAAGGGGAAATTTGAAAACTGGCTATTTGGATGTGATACCTGTCAGGATGTTTGTCCCTGGAACCGTTTCTCCAAACCAAACCAACAAGCCGGATTAACGCCTTTACCGGAAATACTAAATTTCACCACGGGTGATTGGGAATCCCTGACAGAAGAAAACTTCAGGGCCCTGTTACGCCACTCCCCGCTTAAACGAACCAAATGGGAGGGCATAAAAAGGAACCTGAAGTTTATCA
>JAYRZH010000057.1:0-19561 GCA_041916555.1 Chitinophagaceae bacterium
GTCAAAAAAGGCTAGTCGTTTGTGATTAGGGTCTTCCTGTCCGGAATAGACCAGTGGTATGCCACTCCAGGTAGCGCTGAAAACGGCCAATACCCTCGCCATATCCCCATACTTTTCATATTCTGTGCCATTCCAACTGTTTTCATCATGATTGGCGGTAAACCAGATCTGCATGGAGCCATGCCGGTTTACTTCCTGGTATCGCTCCAATAAAGACTCCAATTCGTAAAGGGGATAGCGTTGCTGAAAAAATTCGCGGGTGCGGTGCATCCATTTCCAGGAATAACAGGCATCAAACACACCCATATACTCCGGGTTTTCCAATTCGTCAAATTCCCCAAGCCAGAACAGGGGTTTGATCTTCTCCACTTCCGGTCTGGCCTCCTGCCAGAAAAAGTATTCGACCCAGGCTGCCAGGTCACAACGGAAACCATCAATATCAAATTCCCTGACCCACCATTGCATGGCCCCGATCATGGCCTTGCGCATATCGGCATTATAAAAATTCAGTTCAATGATATCATCCATTCCCGAAGCCATTTTAAAATCACCGGTGGCAGGGTCTTTTTCATACCATTCAGGATGTTCCAGGGTCCATTCATGCCCCCAACCGGTATGGTTGGCTACCCAGTCGATCATTACCTTGAACCCCAGCCGGTGGGCTTCCTTCACCAGATTGCGAAAATCAGTCTCCGTACCAAATTCGGGATCGACACCTGTGTAAGAGGAACAGGCATAATAACTTCCGAGCGAACCCTTCATATTCTTTTTCGCTATGGGGGTAATGGGCATGAACCATAAAGTATCTACGCCCATATTCCTCAGCCTTGGCAAGGCAGGAAGAAAGGCGTTGATGGTTCCTTCCGGACTATACTGGCGAAGGTTTACCTCATAAACATTTGTGTGGTGTACCCAGGCGGGTAAGGGAAAAGGTTTTGGCATAGGTGATAATAAACCGTGAAAATAAGGAATAAGAAACAAAAACTTGGGAATGAGAAAGACGGTAATTTTGCGGGATATGAAAAGCTTTGAGATACCTCAAATGTACCGGAGCCCGCTGATCAGCGCGGTTAAGAAAAAGAGGAAGGAAGAAGATAAATTAAAAAAAGACTTTTCCCCTACCCTGCTTGATTTTGGCCCTGTCCGTATTTTCCTCGCGAGGCATTTCGGGTTCTGTTATGGCGTGGAAAATGCCATAGAAATTGCTTTTCGGACCATCGCGGAAAATCCCGGAAAACGCATTTTCCTGCTGAGCGAAATGATCCATAACCCCCAGGTGAATGCAGACCTTCAATCGTATGGGATCACCTTTATGCAGGATACCCAGGGAAAGCAGATCATTCCCTTTGAATCGCTTAGCCAGGATGATATTGTCATCATTCCGGCTTTTGGCACTACCCTGGAAATAGAAAACACCCTGAAAAAAATCGGGATCCAAATTGAAAAATACAATACTACCTGTCCCTTTGTTGAAAAGGTGTGGAACCGATCAGAGCAAATAGCCAGGAAAAATTACACAATCGTTATTCATGGCAAACCCAAACATGAAGAGACCCGGGCTACCTTCTCCCATGCCGCATTTTATGCCGCCTCTGTTGTTGTAAAGGACATGAAAGAAGCGGTTGAACTCGGAAAATACATTTCCGGGGAAAAAGAACCCGCTGCATTCTACACGGAATTTGCAGGCCAGTATTCTGAAGGGTTCCAGGTGGAGCGTGACCTGCAGAAGATCGGCGTGGTCAATCAGACCACCATGCTGGCATCCGACACACAGGCCATCGCGGAACACCTGAAGCAGGTGATGATCAAAACCCATAACCTAACCCCTGAAGCCATCGGTACACGATTTGCCGATACCCGCGACACTCTCTGCTATGCCACCAACGATAATCAGACCGCTGTTTACGGCATGCTGGACACCAAGGCCGACCTGGCCATCGTGGTTGGGGGTTATAATTCCTCCAATACCTCCCACCTCGTTGAGTTGTGCGAAGAAAAATTGCCCACTTATTTTATTCGTGATGAAACCAGGCTTTTGTCAAAAGAGGAGATCGATCATTACGACTTTCACCACAAACTGGAACAAAAGACAAGGGGCTACCTGCCTGATAAAAATCCAGTTGACATCCTGATCACTAGCGGGGCCTCCTGCCCCGACGCCATTGTGGAAAGGGTAATCAACAGGATCGCCGGATTCTTTCCAAATGCGGCCATAATCAATAACCAATAATTAATAACTACTGATTATTGATTATTAGTTCCATTACTTGTACAGCAATTCATAGTACTCATGCGCCATGCGGTTACTTTCAAATTGGAACCTTACATCACGCATGCCATTCTTGATGATCTGGCGCCAGGTATCCCGGTCGTTATAATAAAGGGGTAGTATCTGTTTTTCCAGTATCTCGTACAGTTTATCCAGGTCGTACTGATCCTGTTCCTGCACCGACATCCGGTCATAATCCGCCTTGGGTACCACAAAGCCATTGTTGCCGTGGTTGATAAACTCGGGTATCCAGCCATCATCGGTGGAGAAGTTTACGGCCCCGTTCATGGCGGCAGTCATACCACTGGTTCCGGAAGCCTCGCGTGGAACACGGGGGTTGTTTAACCAGATATCGGCTGCCTGCTTAAGGCGTTTGGAAAGTGCCAGCTCATAGCCGATCAACACCGCGACATTCTTATAATTCTTGCTTAGGTGAACCAGGTTATTAAACTCAGAAATGGCCGGATAATCCAGCGGGTAGGGCTTTCCGGCCCAAATGATCTGTACAGGGAAACGCGCGTCCTCCATCAGGCGGTTGAACCTCGCCAGGTCGGAGGCGATCAGTCCTGCCCTTTTATAACCGGCAAAACGGCGGGCCCAAACAATGGTGAACACATCGGGATCAAACAATTTTCCGGTTTGATCCGCCACAATATCAAAGGCCCTCTTTTTAAGGTGTTTCTTCCGGTCGTCAAATGCCCAGTCATTGCTCTCTTCGCTAAACTTATACAACTGCTTATCCGCCCAATATCGCCAGTTCTGCGCATTGGTGATGGATATGATATCGCAAATATTGGGATACTTTCCCCACATCTGTCGTGAGACCACCCCGTGCAATTGCGAAACCCCGTTGGCCAGCTTGGCAAAACGAAGGGCGGCCAGGGAATGGTTGAATTGATCGTCGTTATTCTGGGTCAGCTTCTTCACCTCATCCACGGAAAGCCCGCAGAAATAACTCATTTTATGACAGAGATAAATATCATGCTTCTCATTACCAGCTTCCTCAGGGGTATGGGTAGTAAAGACCAGGCGTTTTTTCACCTCATCCAGACTGTTCCCATACTTTTTGTAGAGGTAGAAGGCGGAAGAAAGTCCGTGCGCTTCGTTTAAGTGGTAGAGATCCGGATTGAAACCCAGTTCATCCACCAATTTAGCCCCACCCACCCCAAGCAGGATAAACTGGGCCACTTTGGTGGCCACATTGGCGTCATAAAGCCGGTGGGTGATGGTCTGCGACACATAATCATTTTCCGGAATATCAGTGGTCAGCAGAAATAAGGGGGCAGTTTTGAAGGTCTCCGGGTTCAGGTAATAGGCTTTTACCCAAACCGGATGCTCGTGTACATTGATTTGAAATTTGATCCCTGTATCTTCCAGGAAACTGAAATTCTTTTCCATCCAGGTCACCTGCAGGGTCTGATCCTGGTTCCGGGCCTGGTCATAATATCCATATTTCCAAAGGATTCCGATGCCAATCAGATTCTGGCGAAGCTCGTAGGCACTCCGCATATGTGACCCGGCCAGGAAACCCAAACCACCACTATATATTTTCAGAGGTTGGTGAATACCAAACTCCATGGAGAAGTAGGCAATCTTTTTTGAATAACGATCATCGCAGGGAAACGGAACTTTGTAATGTCTGAAACTCATAATGTGTCTTTTTTACACTTAGGGGGCGCAATATAATAGCAAAAATCGAAATAAGAGAGGACTCTGATCCTACTTCTTTTTAGCCCTGCCTGTCTTTTTCTTGGGAAATGACCCTTCAAAGGCACATTCAAGCCCCCTCCAGTTACCACAACTGGCTTCTTCCCGGAGGGAAACACCCGTGCTGGTAAACAAAAAGGCGAGTTGACAGGGATCACCAGGTTTGCTGTAAACGGCTTTGTTGGCGGAGAGGAATTTTGCTTCGCCACGCATTTCCCCCTTGCAATCGCCTGATTTGTTTTCAAAATGAATAAAGAAAACCATCCGGCCTGGTTTCCCGGCATCTCTTATGGAAACGATATTCATTTTATCACGGATATAATCAGCCGAAAATTTATTTTTTACCGGGAGTGTATCGATGGGATTGATGACTTCCCTGACCCTGTCGTCAAGCGCTTCGGTCATCAGCAAAGTAAACTTTTTGAGTTCCAGGTCATAGGCAAATGATTCCTTTCCATCCGCCAGGGTACCATCGGCTTTGGTCATTTGTACGGTCTTGTTTACCACGAATCTCGAATCGAGGTTGCTCTGCTGGGAGGTGGCGGTATTTTTGTCCTGTTGAAAAAGGACCATGGAATTCCCGTATGTTTTTTCCTTATCAAAAGCGGAGATCAGCACGATCTTTTTTTCTCCGTTTACCATTTTTGAAAAAAGGTAGGTTTCTCCTTTGGGGACTTCCACCCTGCCCAACGGATAAAACCGGGGTTTGGCCGATTTACCAAAATGGGCCACAACAATAGAATCGGGAATAAACTGGGTAAACACTTTGCGGCTGATTCGAAGGGAGTCATTGTCTTTCTTGCGGACCGAAGTGTCGGAAAAGTTCACAGCAGGCTTCCGTAAAGGATAAGATTCGATAAAATCACTGATTTCAACAGGTTCTTCCCCAGACAGAGACGGCTTCTTCTTTTTGCCACAGGCCCCCAGGACCATCATGGCCAAAAGGAACCAAACGATCCTTTTCATCCTAAAAATTTGCTCTAATATACCGTATTCCCTCATTTATACCCGTTATTTTAGAATTAACAGAATATTTTTTAGATTTGCCTAAATTTTATTTTAGGCACTATGAATTATTCTGTCAGTGAAGAAAATTACATAAAGGCCATTTACCATTTGCAGGGGGAAGGTGAAACGGTGACAACCAATGCCCTGGCGGCGGAGTTGCGGACCCGGCCGGCTTCTATCACGGATATGCTCAAGAAGCTAAAGACCAAGAAGCTGATCAATTACCAGCCCTATCATGGGTTCCGGTTAAGTGCGGAAGGCAGGAAGACGGCATTGGGGATTATCAGGCGTCACCGGTTGTGGGAGTATTTTCTCTCGGAAAAATTAAAGTTTGACTGGAATGAAGTGCATGAAGTGGCGGAACACCTGGAGCATGTGAGTAGCAAAAAACTGATCGATAAATTGGATGAATACCTTGGGTTTCCCAAGTTTGACCCGCATGGCGACCCGATACCTGATAGTGCGGGACGCATGGAATCGGGCCCGCAGGTTCAGTTGGGGCAATTGGATGGACACCAATCGGGGGTAGTGATCCAGGTCAGTAACCAATCACCGGAACTACTGGAATTATTGTCGGCCCGAAAGATCGGGATCGGGACCCGAATAGAGGTCATCAGAAAATTCAGTTTTGATGGCTCGGTCGAGATCCGGGTAGGTCGTTCGGCCCCGTTTATTATCAGTGAGCAATTAGCCAAAAACCTTTATATACGTAAATGATGATGGAAAGTATCGAGAAGTTTTTCTCCACCTTAGGTCCGGTAAAATCCGCCTTGATTGCCACCCTGTTTACCTGGTTGGTCACCGCTCTTGGCGCATCCCTTGTTTTCTTTTTTAAAACCATGAATCGGAGTGTGCTTGACCCCATGCTGGGTTTTACAGGGGGGGTGATGGTGGCGGCCAGTTTCTGGAGCCTGCTAAATCCGGCCATTGAGATTTCGGAAAGATTGTACCCTGGCTGGAGCTGGATGCCCGCCGCTGTTGGATTTTTCCTTGGGGCCATGTTTATTTATGTGCTTGACAAGTTTACGCCCCACCTCCATATCAATTTTGGAGTAGAGGAATCGGAGGGGGTAAAAACCAGGTTACACAAAACCACCCTGCTGATCCTTGCCATTACCCTGCACAATATTCCGGAAGGATTGGCGGTTGGGGTATTGTTTGGCGCCGCCGCAGAAGGTATGCCCGAGGCTTCTATTGCTGGTGCCATTACCCTGGCCCTGGGTATTGGGATACAGAATTTCCCGGAAGGAATTGCGGTCGCTATGCCATTGCGGCGGCATGGTGTTAGCCGTATCCGTAGTTTCTGGTATGGACAGTTATCGGCCATAGTGGAGCCCATTGCCGGTGTATTAGGCGCGCTGGCCGTGATATACATGCAACCTGTACTGCCCTTTGCCCTGGCATTTGCTGCTGGCGCGATGATCTATGTGGTAGTGGAAGAAGTAATACCGGAAACCCAGCGGGATAAATTCACCGATCGTTCGGTGCTTGGGTTTATCGGCGGGTTTATGGTGATGATGATCCTGGACGTAGCCCTGGGTTGATTATACCTTTTTAGCCCGCAACAGGTGTTTGAACCGGCTGAATGTTTCGGGCTTGATGTTTAGCAGGGAAGCCAGGTATTTTTGGGGTACCCGCTGAATAAGATCGGGGTTGCGGCTGACAAAATCCACAAAACGCTCCCGTGGGGATTTCTGCACCAGATTTGACTGCCATTTATCCTGTAGAATGGCAATGGAAGTAACCACTTTCCGACCCAGGTGTTCCATGCGGCTGGAGGAACTGAAAATCCGTTCCAGGTCATCGTACGAGATCGACATCAAGGTGGTAGGCTCAATGGCTTCCAGACAATAAATGGAAGGCTCCCGGCTCAGAAAAGAATCCTGCACCAAAATGATTTGTCCTTCCCTTGAAATTTGGGTATGCACTTCCTCCTTGTTACGCAGGTAGTATTTTCTCACCAGGCCACGGGTAATGAGGTTAAAATAATTCTCAACCTCACCAATGCGGGTAATGACCTGCTTTTTCTCAAAACTCCTTCTTTGGGCAACGGGTAGTATGAATTGCTGGAACTCGTCTTCAGACAATTCCGTGAATTTATGAATAAACCAGAGTAGGACCTTGTAGTCTTGCATGCTCTAATCAGATGCCACAAAGGTAAATAGCTTGCTCTAAAACAACCCCCAAAACCGTGAAAACTTCCCCCGGATGGGATAAAAAACCCGATACAGGCATCCGGTGATGCATTTGCGGAAACCCCTAAATTTGCAGCTACTCAAAAAAATTGAAGCTCTATGGCACAAAAAATCAAGGTGGCCAACCCGGTCGTGGAACTGGACGGCGATGAAATGACAAGGATTATCTGGAAGTTTATCAAGGACAAACTCATTCTCCCTTATGTGGATGTTGATATCAAATATTATGACCTGGGAATCGAGCACCGCGACGCCACCAATGACCAGGTGACCGTAGATGCGGCCAATGCCATTCGCGAGCATGGTGTGGGCATCAAATGTGCCACTATCACACCTGATGAAGCCAGGGTAAAAGAATTCAACCTGAAACAGATGTGGAAGAGCCCCAACGGAACCATCCGGAACATACTTGACGGCACGGTTTTCCGGGAGCCGATCGTCATCAATAATGTTCCGCGCCTGGTGACCAATTGGACGGCACCGATCATTGTGGGGCGTCATGCTTTTGGCGACCAGTACAGGGCTACCGATACTGTGATCAAAGGAAAGGGTAAACTCACCATGACCTTTACCCCTGAAGGTGGTGGAGAACCACAGGTATTTGAGGTTTATAATTATAAAGGGGATGGCGTGGCCATGACGATGTACAATACCGATGAAAGCATCATTGGTTTTGCCCGTAGCTGTTTCAATATGGCGCTGAGTAAAAAATGGCCGCTCTACCTCTCAACCAAGAATACCATCCTGAAAAAATATGATGGCCGTTTCAAAGACATATTTGAAGAGATCTATCAGAAAGAATTTAAAGCGCAATTTGATGCAGCCGGCATTGTGTACGAGCACCGCCTGATCGATGACATGGTGGCCAGCGCCCTGAAATGGAATGGAAATTTTGTCTGGGCCTGTAAGAACTACGACGGTGATGTGCAAAGCGACACCGTTGCCCAGGGATTTGGTTCCCTTGGTTTGATGACCTCCGTGCTGATCACACCCGACGGAAAAACCATGGAAGCCGAAGCCGCCCATGGTACCGTAACACGTCACTACCGGGAACATCAAAAAGGCAAACCCACCTCCACCAATCCCATCGCTTCCATCTTTGCCTGGACAAGAGGATTGGCTTTCCGGGGAAAACTGGACAATAACCAGCCCCTGATCGATTTTGCCAATGCCCTGGAAGCCGTATGTATTGAAACCGTGGAAAGTGGTAAAATGACCAAGGACCTGGCCGTTTGTATCCATGGCAATAAGGTTAATCATGGGGAACATTTTCTCTATACCGAAGAGTTCCTGGATGCCATTGACGCCAACCTGCAGAAAAAACTGGGATAAAGCTTGAGGCAGATCAGACCTGCATACGAAACCGATATCCCCCTCATCAGGAAACTCGCCTTCGAAATATGGCCGCCTACCTACGGCTCTATTATTTCCGATGAGCAGATCGACTATATGCTAAACCTGATGTACAGCCCCGAAGCACTGGCCACCCAAATGGCAGAGGGATGCCGGTTTCTTATCCTCGAGGATGAACCTGGCCCCGTTGGGTTTGCTTCTTTTCAACAGGTCGCTCCTGATGAATTTAAATTACATAAACTGTATGTACTGCCCTCCAGCCACGGAAAAGGAACCGGGCGTACGCTGGTAAACAAGGTGATTGAAGAGGTAAAGGGCCAAGGTGGAAAGACCCTTGTTTTACAGGTAAACAAAGCTAATCCTGCCAAAACCTTTTATGAACGTCTTGGGTTTACCATAAGAGATGAAATGGTGCTGGATATTGGAAATGGTTTTGTCATGGACGATTATATCATGGAAAAGAACCTGGGAGATGCGGGGTGAATAGTGAATGGCACGTTACCATTCGCTATTCACCGTTCTCCCCTATCAGTACATGCGTATCCTTGATCACCCCCATCACAAACACACTTTGTACCTGCCCCATGTTCTCGATCTGGCTTAGTTTGTTTACATGGAAATTATAATAAGCATCCATATTCTCCGCCACCACTTTTAACATAAAGTCAAACTCCCCGGAGATATTGTAACATTCTATCACTTCAGGCATTTCCTGAATGGCTTTGATGAATTTAATCCCGGCGTTCTTGTTGTGCTGACGGATGGACACATAACAAATCACCATCAGGCTTCTTTTTACCTGTGCAGGGTCTAACAAAGCCGCATACTGTCTGATCACCCCGGTATCCTCCAGCCGTTTGATCCGCTCATGCACAGGTGTCGGGGTAAGATGCACTTTTTCAGCAATCTCTTTTACCGTCATCCGGGCATTCTGTTGCAAAAGGCCCAGTATCTCCAGGTCTTTGGCATCCAGCGGAGAAGAAGGGATAGTAGAATCCACTTTTTTGACCTGTTTTTTCATATCGAGTCAGTATTAAAATAAATATAAATGGAAAATAACAGTATTTTCCACTAAATTATCAATAAATGTTGGATTATTATACTATCGGCCTAATTTTGTCTTATTAAAACCTCAAGCATGTCAACTAGTACAAAGTCTATTGATTTCAAATTGCCCTATAAAGTGGCAAATATTGAGCTGGCCGAATGGGGCCGCAAAGAAATTCGTCTGGCCGAGGCGGAAATGCCCGGTCTGATGGCCCTTCGTAAAGAATATGGCGCCAGCCAGCCCCTGAAAGGCGCGCGTGTTGCCGGTTGTTTGCACATGACCATTCAAACCGCTGTTTTGATCGAGACCCTGGTAGCCCTGGGTGCCGAAGTGAAATGGAGTTCCTGTAATATCTTCTCTACCCAGGACCATGCCGCTGCTGCCATTGCTGCTGCCGGTATCGGAGTATTTGCCTGGAAAGGCCAAACACAGGCTGAAGCTGATTGGTGTATTGAACAGACCCTGTTCTTTGGTGGCGCTGACCGTCCCCTGAACATGATTCTTGATGATGGTGGCGACCTGACCAATATGGTATTTGATGTTTATCCTGAGCTGATCCAACATGTTAAAGGTCTTAGCGAGGAAACAACCACCGGTGTTCACCGCCTGTATGAGCGTATGGCCAAGGGTACCCTGCCCATTCCCGCCATCAACGTTAACGATAGCGTGACCAAGTCTAAATTCGATAACAAATACGGTTGTAAAGAATCCCTGGTTGACAGTATCCGCCGCGCCACCGATGTGATGCTGGCCGGTAAAGTTGCCGTGGTTGGTGGTTATGGTGATGTGGGTAAAGGTTCAGCAGCCTCCCTGGCTGGTGCCGGTTGCCGTGTAATCGTTACCGAGATCGACCCGATCTGTGCCCTGCAAGCCGCCATGGATGGATTTGAAGTGAAAAAGATGAAAGATGCTGTGAAAGAAGCCGATATCGTTGTAACCGCTTCCGGTTGCCGCGACCTGATCACCGGCGAGCACTTCAAACTGATGAAGGACAAAGCCATCGTTTGTAATATCGGCCACTTCGATATCGAGATCGATGTAGCCTGGTTGAACCAAAATTATGGACATACCAAAGACACCATCAAACCTCAGGTTGATCTTTACAATGTAGATGGTAAAGACATCATCCTGCTGGCTGAAGGTCGTCTGGTAAACCTGGGTTGCGCCACCGGTCACCCCTCCTTTGTGATGAGTAACTCATTCACCAACCAGACCCTGGCCCAGATCGAACTCTGGAACAACCATAAGAACTACGACAATAAAGTGTATGTTCTTCCCAAGCACCTGGATGAGAAAGTGGCCCGTCTCCACCTCGCCAAGATTGGTGTGGAACTGGATGAACTCAGCGCTGAGCAGGCTTCCTACCTGGGTATTCCCCAGAACGGACCGTTCAAAGCTGAACACTACAGATATTAATCAAATGAAAAGGTTGATTGGAAAACCAATCAGCCTTTTTTCTTTGAATGTTTTTCTACCAGGATTTTATCTCTCAAATATCCCTACCAGTTATCCGACCGGAATGGAGAGGCCGGAAATCCTTCTTTGTTATAGAGGTTTGCATCTACAGGGCTATCAGCCCAGGCATACCTTACCGCTACTGGCTTAGGAACCTGTTTACAACTTAATACTACTTTGTTTCCCTGTATTACGGCATCTGCCCAATAGAATTTTTTATCCGCTCCGGCTACCGCAAATTGTTTCAGTGCCCCGCCTTTGGCCATCAGACCTGTTCCTGTTTGGGTAAAGCTCACGATCATTTTATTTCCTTCCGTCACTGCCTTTTGAAACAGAGGTCCGGTGCTTACAGATTTTGGAAGGCCATAGGTTGTCCGCATGGCTTCCGCCGCCAGGCGTTCCCCTACTTCTTTCTTTCTTACCGGGTGTATATCCGCCGGATTACCGATATCTGTAGCAATGGCCATACCTGTATTGGGCAATTGAAGGGTTTTTAACTGTGCCTCCCGCAACAAGGCCCAATTACTTTCACCCGGTTCATTTTGAACTGGGCCAAAAGAGGCAAGCTGGACATACAGGAATGGGAAGTCACGACCCGCCTTGTTTCTCCAGTCACGGATCATAGCCGGAAACAGTCTGGCATACTCGATAGATTCATCCCTGGAATCGGCATTGCTTTCACCCTGGTACCAGATAGCCCCTTTAAAGGTGAGTGGCATGATCGGCGCGATCATCGCGTTATAAAGTACCGATGGCTGGTGCTCGATGGCGCCATGGCCCGCTGTCAGGTCTTTTAATTCGGCAATGATCGAGAACTTTGCCTTGCCTGCCAGGGGTATGATCTTCTCCCCTATCCTTACATGAAACTTATCGGGTACTGCGGCAAAACCTCCGCCCCCCTGATTGTCCAGCACCTTCACAGCCAGTATGTTCTTACCGGCTTTCAACACACCGGCGGGAATGGCATAGGTCCGGGGCTGGTTCCATACATTCTTGCTACCTACAAATACCCCGTTTACATAACTGGAGTCTATATCATCAATACCCGGAGTATTTAATACAGCCGCTTTGCCGGCATCTTCTTCACTGACCATAAAACTGATTCGATAGGCTACAACCCCGTCAAGGGCGGGATAACCCAATTCTTCCCAGGGCCTGGGTAATTCCATGGTTTCCCATTTCGAATCATCAAAATCAGGTTGCATGGCAAGACGGGTAATTTCACCGGAAGACTTTATCTTCTCCAAAAATTCCTGAAAGAGGGCTTTCTTTTTATTGGAAAGCTCATTCAGGTCCATACCACTGATCTTCTCGCGATAAATACCAAGATAATTTGGAAAGGCATAAAGTCCGTCAAAGGATGTCCAGGCTTCAGCAGGCGTACCACCCCAGGCTGTGACGATCAATCCAACAGGGACTTTGAGGTCCTGATGGATCTTTTTCCCAAACCAATAGGCCACAGCCGAGCATTGGCCGACGGTTGACGGGTTGATTGCCGCCCATTTATATTCTATCTCCAGGTCATCCACGGGTGAAGTGGCCAACCATTTGTTAACGGTTGTAAACCGGATCAGATCATTTTTGGCTGTTTTTAATTCATCGGGATAAGTTTTGGGGAGCATGTCCATTCGCCATTCCATCCGTAAGGGTTATGGATTCCGACCCCGAACGAACGGCTATTGTTCCGGTTTCACCGGCCTTAATGGGTTCCAGGTAAACCGACCATTGGCCGTTTTTATTTGCCATGACCGGATAGGTTTTTCCTAAAAAATCAACCTGGACTTCTTTACCGGGACCGGCCCATCCCCAGAGATGATTGGGCTGATCTCGTTGAAGAACCATGTGATCAGAAAATATGGCTGGTAAACGAAGCTGGCCGCTCATCGGGCCAAAAAGTAAAATAGAAAGCAGGAGGAAAAGGGGTTTCATATTAAGTGCATTGATGGCACTAAAGGTAAACCCCTTCAATAAAAATTCAATATTATTCTGGCAAACAGGTGACCTATTAACTGATCACGGTATCCAGTTTAAAGGCCAGGGAGAAATGATCATAAAAATGGCCATCGGCATCGAGGTCACTGGATGACCATTCCTTTCCCCAGGGATGTGGACTGTCATTGGACCAGGCCGCTTCACCAAGGGCCACAAAGGCCTCCTGGCTGCTAAGGATAAATCCATATTGTTTACCTTGTTCCAAATGGACCCGGTCCACGCCAAAGCGAACCCAGGATTCGTCATCGGAACGCCCGACCTCCTTTTCTGCGGTGGCCAGCAATGGGCCCCATTCCCCAAGCACCCCATCAAACTTGTATAATTCAAGCAGGATGCGACCGGGGTGATGCACCAGGTCAGTAAATACCTCAATTCCATTAAGGTCTGTTTCATCCGGACTTAAAAAAACCTGACCGGCTTCCCTTGTTCGGGGATCATGTTCAAAATGCCCAACCCAGGAGGTGGTGTTGTGAACAGATTGAGTAAAGATAGGATGTGGCAGACCGGTTATTCTCTTTTCCATTATCGCTGTTTTAAGGTCTATTAATTAAACCATTACCAAAAAGTCATTACTGTTTTAACTCCCTATCTACCCGCTTATTGTGCAGGGTGGATAAATTGCGTGTTTCCCATTAGATACTTTAACACCACTTATGTAAAAACAGGTCAGTGTCGCCAATTATTTGGATATATTGTCATGGTTATGTCCAGAAACCTCCTGCTTATTGTCTCAGTCCTTTACTCCCTGGCTGGTATGGCTCAGCAAAAATCCCATGTCCGTGTCCGGGATGAATCTGGACGACCCCTGGCACATGTTACCCTTGAATGGTTAAGAACCACCGATTCTTCATTGTTGGCTCGTGCGAGTACGGATAGCCTGGGTGTGGCCCAAATGGAGACTTCCCATACAGGCAAGCTGCTTATCCGGGCCAGCCTGGTGGGATTTCAGACAAAAATTATTTCCGCTGAACCTGGCATGTCCGAATTGGTATTGATCCGGGATATCACAACCTTATCTGATGTACAGGTAACATCCCGTAAACCACCCGTGAGGATATTACCCGATAAAACGATCGTGAATGTGGAAGCCGGTATCACCAATGCCGGCGCCACGGTGATGGAGGTATTGGAGCGATCACCGGGTATTACTGTGGATCGAAATGGAAATATAAGTTTAAAAGGAAAATCAGGGGTGCTGATCCTTATTGATGACAAACCGGTTTATGTATCCGGCAGTGATTTAAATAACCTTTTGTCGGGCATGAATGCCTCCCAGGTTGATGTAATTGAAATCATGGATACCCCCCCGGCGCGTTATGACGCGGCAGGCAATGCGGGGATCATCAATATCAAAACAAAAAAGAACAAACAGGATGGCTGGAACGGGAACCTGACACTTTCTTATGGCCAGGGGCGTTACCCAAAAACCAATAACAGCCTGTTACTGAATTTCAGAAAAAACAGGACGAATGTATTTCTCAATTATACCATGAATGCCAATGAGTACTTCATGGACCTGGAGGCTCTTCGAACCTATTATGAACCAGACGGGGTGACCAAGGAATCACGCTTATCCCAACCTTTTTTCACCATGGGTGGTGGACAAACACATACCCTGCGTACGGGATTTGACCAACAATTGGGAAAAAGTATAACCATTGGGGTGACCTTGGTTGGCACAGACATGTACCGGTACAGTGAAAGTAAGAGTGAAGCCGAATGGCTGGGATCCGGGGGGCAGTCAGATTCGGTGATACATACCTTTGGCGAGAACAAAACGGATTGGCGAAATGGAGGCATTAATGTAAATGGCCGCAAACAGTTTGGGAAAAAAGGCACCCTCCTGGTGGATCTTGACCATTTCCAATATAAGATCATCAACGACCAATATTTTGAAAATGAAGTCAATGGTCCGGGCGCCTACAGCGAAAAGTTAAACGGTCATATCCCTTCCACCATCCGGATTTATACCGGGAAGCTGGATTATGAACACCGGTTTGAATCGGGATACCTTCTGGAGGCCGGTTGGAAATCGGCCGGGATCACCACCGAAAATATTGCCGGATACCTCGCCGATATTGGAAATGGCTGGGAGGAGGATTTAGGTAAATCAAACCATTTCCGCTACCGGGAGAACATCCATGCCGCCTATCTTACAGGGAAAAAAGAATTTGGCGACTGGAGTATCCAGGCTGGGATCCGTTTTGAACGTACAAAATACACCGGTCACCAGTTGGGAAATATCCTTCATCCCGATTCCGCCTTTACCCGAAAATATAGCAGCCTTTTTCCCAGCCTTTATCTTCAGTACCAGATCGACAGCCAGCACCGCATCAGTCTTACCAGTGGAAGAAGGATCGACCGACCGGCATTTCAGAAACTGAACCCTTTTGTATTTGTGATTAATAAATACACTTATCAGGAAGGCAATCCCTATTTCCTCCCACAATATGCCTGGAATTGGGAACTTGGCTATACCTACAAAGAGAACATCAATGCCAGTTTTAGTTATAGCCAGCTACGGGACTATATTTCCCAGGTATTCTATGCCGATACGGCAACCGGATTGATCCGGTACACGGAGGGTAATATTGGAAAATTGAGGGTGTATGGGGTATCATTAAGCGCGCAAATTTCCCCCCTTCCCTGGTGGTCGGCCACCTTTGAAGGTATTTATAACCACAAGATCATTGAAGGGAATTTATGGAGGGTGTTCAGGGCCACGATACACCAGTTTCAGTTGAACATGAGCAACCAGTTCAGGTTTGGAAAAGGCTGGACGGGAGAATGTTCCGGGTTTTATATCGGAAGGAACCAGAACGATATCCAGGAAATACTCGAACCCAATGGCCAGTTATCGCTGGGTGTGGCCAAGCAGATACTAAAGAATAAAGCCACCCTCAAGCTTACCGGCCGCGACCTGCTGTACACAATCAGGATGGCAGGATGGACTGAATTTGAGCGGTCAACCGAATATTTTAGTATTAAACGGGACAGCAGGACCCTCACCCTTTCCTTCTCCTGGCGTTTTGGAAAAACCAATAAACCCACTCGCCGGTCAACCGGGGGTGCAGAAGAAGAGATCAACCGGGTTGGCGGTTAGATCAAAGCTGTACGTAGCGAAGATTGGTTTGTTCGCCCGACACTTCATTCTTTAGTTGGAGAATATAGGTCCCGGCTTTCAGCACGGGCAACTGAACGGAGTTTGAGCTCAGTTGGGTTTGGTGTACCTGGATTCCTGTATTGGACAATACCACTAATTTCCAGTTACGGATCTCATTTAATCCGGCAAACTGAATGGATTGGCCGGCATTAGGAACCGGGAATACCGTAATAGCGCCCGAACCGGACCGGCTTCTGGCAAATTGCACCAGTGAATACTCAAAACTGCCATCGAGATCGATCTGCTTGAGTCTGTAATAAGCGGCTGCCAATGGCAGGCGATCGGTAAACTGATAGTTCTTACGGGTGGATGAATTACCTGCTCCATTTACAGTACCGATGGAGTTCCAGTTGATCCCGTCGGCAGAGCGTTCAATGGAGAAACGATCATTATTAACCTCACTGAGGGTCGCCCAGTTAAGGGTTACTTCTTTTTGGGTGGCGGAAGCAGAGAAATCAACCAATTTAACAGGAAGGGCTGCGGATGCCGGGAAGGTGATGGTCCTGCTGGTAATGCCGGGGCCTTCAATTTGAATGCTGACATCGGTGCAACTCATGGACGTAACAGTGGCGGTGGCGCAATTGGTTTGCGAGGTCCAAACATTGGAGACTGAGGTTACCGTACCTGTTCCACCATTATTGGGCAGGTCAAAGAAATGACCAGAGGTACCGCAACCCAGTGTCCCCTGAAGGGTATAAAGCGAAGCGGGGATATTGCTGCCAACAAAGTTTACGCTGTACTTGATCGATACATTGTAATTGTATCCCCAGGCGCAACTGGAAGAACTGGGAATAATGGCCAACGGCGTAATGGAAATATTTACGCTATATCCATTGGTGGATGGAACACTAACCTGGGCCCGGGAAACAATGGAAAATAGGAAAATAGCGACAAGGGAGGAGAGTAGAGTTTTCATTCTAATAGGGTACGTTTTGTATCGGGAACAAAGATAGGATAAGTACCTGATTTTCCACTAGTAATTCCACTTATTTCTATTTCTGTTTAAGTGTTTGTAACTAAATTATTTTCAAAATCTAACATATAAAAAATAATTACAAATTCTTGAATGCTGCAATTTGTAAGTGTAAATGCTTAAATGAAATTTCCCAGGTCAGTTAATGGTATCCTCTCAAAAAACCGGAATTGGGAAATTTGTCTTTGTCGTAAAACCCCGGGAAAAACCCGCATCCTGAAAATCCCGGAAAACTAGTAGGAGTTATCCACAAAAAACAGGCATTTGCATAGTAATTGATGGTAGGAAAGCATAATCCAAGCCGATGCAGTTACGTTTTGTGAAAATGGTCCATTTTACCCGGCTTATCAATGCCGCCGGGCGATTAAGGGAATTCAATTTCCGTCAATTCAACAAGGATAATCCTGAAAAATCCGGTTTCTCGGTAGATGTAGTGGATGACCGTGGTGAGCGGATCATGTTTCAGATGTCGCGACAGGAGAATACCTGGCGGATCCCCGGCGGGAAACTACCGTCCTGGATCGTCAGCAAGGAACAGGTATTGAGTGAGGCGATCGAGGAGGAAGAGATTAGGAACAAAAGGGAATGACAAAGATTAGTAAACCGCTTCTGCAAATTGTTCAGCCGCCTGATTTAAGAAGTTTGGGAGTATATGGGCATAGGTCCACATGATCTTGTCGGGGTCATTCAGGTGTTCGATCATGCTTTTCCATTTTTCTTCCCCGTGGTTTTCGATCACGGTTTTCTTCTTATCATCTGTTTGCAGGTACATGCTCATCCCCACGGCGTCGGCTTCCGGGTGGAACTGGGTACCGATCATATAGGGGTTGAAACGTACGCCCATGATGGCCCTTTCATAGGGGACATGGGGACGGTTTTTTTCGATACAAAGGATCCGGGCCCCCATTTTCTTAAGCAGAACATGGTTGGGCTGGATCACCTGGTAATCGCGGCTATCGACCGAATAGAACGGATCACGCAAACCGGAGAATACAGGCTCATCGGTGATACCGGCCAACATATGCACGGGGAATACCCCAAAGGCGGTGGATTTTCGTTTGGTTACCAGACCTACATTGTAATGCCGGCAAGCTAACTGGAAGGAATGACAAATAAAGAAAACGAATTTCTTATGCAGGTTGTCGGGGTTATCATTCCACCTCTCCACTTCATTTAACCAGTTGAAATACACCTTTTCCCAGTCGGAAAAGCGGGTTTCCAATGGGCTACCGGGTCCACCGCTGGAAATATAAATATCATAAGACATGTCGGGCGCTTCATTCTTCTGCCTGACATCAAATTCATCGTATTCCGCTTCCAGGTGTTGGGATTCTCCCCATTGATTGATGATTTCGCGGAGACAGCGCATCCCCTGATTGGGGGCGCCTTCATAGAGGTCGAGAATTGCAATTCTGATCTTCCGGGGCTCGGTGAACATGGGGGCAAACATAACATTTTTTTTAAGTACATTCATCGGAAAATCATGCACATGCGAAACCAACTGCTTTATCTTTTTCTCCTCACCCTCCCCTTTCTGGCCTGCCAGTTGCCCGAAAAGGACAAAAAAGGAGACGGGACCGGATATTTTGACTGGGAAGAAAAGGGGGTAAAGACGGCCGGCATCCAGATGATCCCGATCCAAACCCCTGTTGGTTCATTCAAGGTATGGACCAAGCGGTTTGGCAACAATCCTCGTATCAAAGTGCTGTTGCTTCACGGAGGCCCGGCTTTTACCCATGAATACCTGGAGTGTTTTGAAAGTTATTTTCCCAAAGAAGGATTTGAATTTTATGAGTATGACCAACTGGGTTCTTACTATAGCGACCAGCCAAGCGACAGCTCTTTATGGACCACAGAACGATTTGTAGAAGAGGTGGAGCAGGTGAGAAAGGCAATTGGGGCCGATAAAGAGAATTTCTATGTGCTGGGGAATTCATGGGGCGGGATACTTGCGATGGAATATGCCCTCAAATATCAGCAGCACCTGAAAGGGCTGATCGTTTGCAACATGATGGCCAGCATACCGGATTACGAAAAGTACAATGGTGTGCTGCGCAAAGAAATGCGCCAAACCCTAGTGGACTCCCTGCAGGGATACGAGGCCCGGGGTGAATATGATAATCCCGTTTACCAGGAATTGGTGTTCAAGGAATATTATTCCAAACATATATGCCGCCTGGCTGAATGGCCTGAGCCAGTGAACCGTTCCTTTAAACACTATAACAAAGAGATTTATGTGATGATGCAGGGCCCAAGTGAATTTAAAACCGGTGGCCGGTTGATCAAATGGGATATCAAGGACCGGCTTAAAGAACTGACAGTACCCACGCTGATGGTTGGCGCCAAATATGATACCATGGACCCCGAAACAATTAATAAAAAAATTTAAATTGTGCAA
>JAYRZH010000058.1:0-18982 GCA_041916555.1 Chitinophagaceae bacterium
AACTACAGCTACCCCATACTCCGCCTAAACAGCCAGGATGAGTTGACGCTGACCTTTGATGACCTGGAAGGAGGGGTAAAAAATTATTATTACACCTACCAGTTGTGCAATGCGGATTGGACACCGGTAAACCTCAGCGCCTTTGATTATATCAAAGGATTTCAAAACACCCGGATCAACACGTACCGAAATTCATCCATCGCCTTTACCCGCTACACCAACTACCAGGCCCGCGTACCGGAAAGAAACAGCGCGCCATCCCGGTCGGGTAACTACCTGCTTAAGGTATTTCTCAATAGCGATACAACCCAACTGGTGTTTACCCGGCGCATCCTGGTGGTGGATTCGCGCACCAGTGTCGGAGTACAGGTCATGCAGCCATTTAACGGCAATGTTTACAATACCCATCAAAAGGTCAGGGTGATCGTTTCCACGTCAAGCCAGGTCAATGCCTTTAACCAGCAGGATATTAAAGTGGTGGTATTGCAAAACTTTGTCTGGCCTACCGCGGTCACCTTATCAAGACCAGATATTTACCGGGGTAACTACTTTGAGTATAATGATGAGAACCGGACTGTTTTCCCGGCAGGGCAGGAGTGGCGTTGGATCGACCTGCGAAGCCTGCGTTTGAGTAGTGAAAGGGTCTGGCGGATGGATAAACAGTCCAATCGTACGGATGTCTATATTAAACCCGATCAGCAAAGAACCGGTAAAGCCTTTCTGCAATATCTCGACCTGAATGGTTTCTTTACCCTGGAAAATACTGACAACCTCAACCCCTATTGGCAATCAGACTATGCCTATGTCCATTTTACTTACCAGCCACCCGGTGGCAGGTCTTTTGTGGGAAAGGACATTTATGTCTTTGGTGAACTGACAAACTATGGTACCGACCCCGCGGCTAAAATGACCTTCAATGAAGAAAGAGGGATTTATGAGGCTACCTTGTTTCTGAAACAGGGGTACTACAACTACCGGTATATCACACGCGCTAACGACAACGACCAGGCAAACTTTGAGGACACCGAGGGCAATTATTGGGGAACGGAAAATGGATACACAGCACTTGTTTATTTCCGACCTTTTGGGGGCAGAAGCGATGAACTGATCGGACTTGCTACCGTCAATTCTATTGCCAGATAACCCGTTTTTTACTCCTTCCCTTTAAGAATTATTACCTATCTTCGCGCCCGGCAGGTCTTACACGACCAGCTCCTGCTGAACCTCCCCAGGGCCGGAAGGCAGCAAGGATAGGCGGTTGTAGCGGTGCGATGTGAGTAGCCTGCCTTTTTTTTAACTTTTCCTGTATGAAATTTTTTATCGACACGGCCAATCTGGCCCAGATCAAAGAAGCCCACGAACTTGGAATTCTGGACGGTGTAACCACCAACCCCTCCCTGATGGCCAAAGAAGGCATTCAGGGCGATGCAGCAGTAATGAACCACTATAAGGCCATTTGTGAAATGGTAGATGGCGACATCAGCGCCGAAGTGATTTCCACTGATTTCAATGGTATCATTGAAGAAGGAAAAAAACTCGCCGCCCTTCACCCAAATATCGTGGTGAAAGTTCCCATGATCAAAGACGGTATCAAAGCCATTAAATGGTTTTCTGATAACGGCATCAAAACTAACTGCACCCTTGTTTTTTCAGCCGGTCAAGCCATCCTTTGTGCCAAAGCAGGCGCCACCTACGTATCGCCCTTTATCGGTCGTATTGACGACAGCGGTTGGGATGGAGTCCAGCTTATCGAACAGATCTCGCATATCTATTCGGTACAAGGTTTTAAAACAGAGATCCTCGCGGCTTCTATTCGTAACCCAAACCATATCATCCGTTGCGCCGAAGCCGGTGCCGATGTATGTACCTGCCCGCTTGATTCCATCATGGGTCTGCTCAAACACCCCCTGACAGATATCGGACTGGCTAAGTTTCTGGAAGACGCGAAGAAATTCAAATAGTCCGAATAAGAAATAAGGAATAAGAAAGTACGAGAGTATGTTTCCCGTGCTTCCTTATTCCTTATTTTTTTTATTCCTTGTTTAAATCTATTCTTCTTTTTTCTTGATCCAGATCGTCACTTCCCTCCACATTTCTTTCTGCTCTTTCAAAACCGCTTTCACTACCACCTTCTCCTCACGGAAATCGATCGGGATAAACAACTCATTCCCTGAAAATTCTCCCGCGCTGGCACTAAACTCAATCTCCCTGGCTGATAGTGGTTTCCAACGTCCATTGGAGAGTTTTCCATCCACATTGATATAATTATAGGTTCCTTTTTTCAGGCTGTCGGTATACAAATGAAAAAAGATACTATCCACTTTCTGGGCACGGATACCCAATGCCATTATCAGAAACAGGTTTAAGAGCAACGCTTTTTTCATTAATAAACAATTAGGGGTTTATTTTATTCGGACCCACTGAAATGGTCTAAGGATTTAGCCTCTTGAATTTCATAAATGGCAAGTCATTTCGCAGCAAAACCAGCACTTCGTTGCCCTCCAGGGCATAAGTGTTCACTTCCTTAAGGGCCTTCATAAAAGTGCCTTCTCCATTACCAGGACAGGCCATCAGGGTGCTGTGCAGGTTTCCAAAACTGATCTTTTGACCATCCAGGGAAAAGCTGCCACCAAAGCTATTGCAACTGTTATTACCCCCTACCTCCATTTTTTCCGTATCAAACCGGATAACTGGTTTCTTATTGGGGTAAAGACCGTCAAACGCGATGCGGGGGCCAGTTATATAGGTCAGCTCCCAATTGCCGGAAAGGGTGGCGGTACCTCCGGCCATGGATTTCTTGGTGTTATGACAGGAAATCAACAGGATGCTAAATAGCATGGAATAAAGGAATGGTTTCATAGTAAGAAGATTGAAAAAATGAGAAAACAGATGCATGATCGGATCGACTTTTCACAAATTCCGATTTTTTGGGGACTCATTAACAGATTTGGAGATAAACCACAGAAACACAGAGATAAATGGATCTGATACAGAGATTTTATCACTCTGCAGAAAATTCTATTTATCTCTGTGCCGCTGTGTCTCTGTAGTAAAAAATCAAGCCACAGCCTTTTTCACCAGGTCGGCTGCTTCGCTTAGCAGGATAGCTGACTGAACTTTCAATCCACTTTCGTCAATAAGTTTCTTGGCTTCTTCAGCGTTGGTGCCTTGCAGGCGGACAATGATGGGGACGTGGATATTCTTCATGTTCTTATATGCATCGATCACACCCTGCGCCACACGGTCGCAGCGAACGATACCCCCGAAGATATTGATCAAAATAGCTTTTACATTGGGGTCTTTGAGGATGATCTTAAATCCGGCTTCAACCGTTTGGGCATTGGCCGTGCCACCTACATCAAGGAAGTTGGCGGGTTCGCCACCACTTAGTTTGATCATGTCCATGGTGGCCATCGCGAGGCCGGCGCCATTTACCATACAACCCACATTGCCATCAAGTTTTACAAAGTTCAGGTTGTATTGACCGGCTTCCACTTCGGTGGGATCCTCTTCGGTTACATCCCGCAGGGCTGCCAGATCGGGGTGGCGCATCAGCGCGTTCTCATCCAGGTTCATCTTGCAGTCCACCGCTACGATCTTGTCATCTGCCGCCTTAAAGAGCGGATTGATCTCAAGCATGCTGCAATCCAGGCCACTATAGGCATTATAGAGGTTGGTTACAAACTTGGTCATGTTCTTAAAAGCTTCCCCTTTCAAACCCAGGTTAAAGGCGATCTTTCTGGCCTGAAAAGGCAGCAACCCACCCCCAGGATGCACCCACTCCTTAAAGATCTTTTCGGGTGTATCATGGGCTACATCCTCAATATTCATCCCACCTTCTGTGCTGTACATGATCACATTCTGCCCTTTGGAGCGGTCGAGCAGGATGGAGAGATAATATTCTTTTCTTTCGCTGGGGCCATCATAGTACATATCCTGGGCCACCAGGATCTTGTTGACCACTTTTCCGGCAGGCCCGGTTTGCAGGGTAACCAGGGTGCCACCCAGGATTCCTTTGGCAAATTCCACAACCTCGTCCAGGTTCTTTCCCACCTTTACCCCATTCACCCCGGTTTCCTTGATCTTGCCCTTGCCACGACCACCGGCATGGATCTGCGCCTTTACCACCGCAAAGGGGCTTCCAAACTGCGTCTTAATCTGGCGATAGGCCTCTTCCGCCTCATGTATGGTGCCACAGGCAAATCCTTCCTGCACAGGTACATTGTATTTTTTAAGCAATTCCTTAGCCTGGTATTCGTGGAGGTTCATGCGAAAAATGATTTGCCGCGAAGATAAATCAGATTGCCAAAACTTCCGCTGGCTGTCAAAACAATTTAGATTCTTTCAAATATGTTTCTCATTTTTGCAGACAATTCAGGAAAGAATGGAAAATCTGCTGCACAAACTGCAAGAAGCAAGTAAGTTTCTGGCTGGACAATTTAGTAAAAAACCGGAAGTAGGGGTGGTATTGGGAAGTGGACTGGGGAGCTTTGTGAATGAACTGGAGGTTGAGAAAGAAATTCCGTACGGGGACATACCTTATTTTCCCGTATCTACCGTAGAGGGTCATAGCGGAAAGCTGATCTTTGGGCATATGGCCGGCAAGGCGGTGGTTTGCATGGCGGGTCGCTTTCATTTTTACGAGGGATATACTCCCGACGAGGTTGTTTTTCCAGTAAGGGTCATGGTCAGGCTGGGTGTCCACCACCTGTTGCTATCCAATGCCGCCGGAGGTGTAAACCCCCAATTCTCCGTAGGTGACCTGATGATTATTAAAGACCATATCAGTTTTGCTACCAAGAACCCTTTATTGGGTAAAAATATCCCTGAACTGGGTCCCCGGTTTCCCGATATGAGCGAACCCTATAAAAAGGACCTGATCAAACGGGCGAGGGAAATAGGGGTGGAGCATAATATTAATTTACAGGAAGGGGTTTATTTTGGAGTTACCGGCCCCACCTTTGAAACCAGGGCCGAATACAAAATGATCCAGATGGTAGGCGGCGATGCCGTTGGCATGTCAACCGTTCAGGAATGTATAGCGGCCAACCACATGGGGGTTCCTGTTTTTGCCATCAGTGTCATCACCGATATTGGGGTACGGGATGAGGAAAATGTCATCACCCATGAAGAAGTGTTGCATTTTGCCCGGGAAGCCGAACCAAAACTGACCCTTGTATTTCGTGAATTGATCCGCTCGATTTAACGTTTCTGCCTGTTACATGTCGGGGGGCTTGATTATCTTCGCCTTTTGTTTTTTGGCATGGTGAGAATTTCCCTTTTTTATATCCTGATATTGATCCTGGCCCTGCCTGTTGCCAGTCTGGCCCAGCGTCGCCCGGGTATCCGGGCCGTGGACGAATCGGTTCTTACCAATTCCGGCGGCCGAAGCCTGGGTAACTTGCGTACTGGTACAAGAGGCGGCAAATCGAATGACAGTCTTGAGCGCCGCGACTATTCCGATGATACCATCGCCATCTCCTTCCGGATACCAGGCAACACCCTGGCCATGAAACTCGATTCATCCATTCGTGACTTTACAAACCGGTTCCCGATACCCGCCGACCATATTTACCTGGGCAATAATGGAAACCCCACCAGGTCGCTCTTATTCAGCCCCCTGATGCAACCCGGTTGGGACCCTGGCTTTCACGCCCTTGATGTGTACCGCTGGCGGTTGGAAAATGTACGGTTCTTCAATACCACTAAGCCCTATACGGAATTGAACTATATGCTGGGTACCCAGACCGAACAAATGATCGAAGTCTTCCACACTCAGAATGTAAAACCCAATTGGAACATCCTGTTCAATTACCGGCTGATCAACGCCCCGGGGTATTTTAAAAATCAAAAAACCAATCACAACAACTACCTGGTTACCTCCTGGTACCAATCCACCAAAAAACGGTATAACAACTACTTTACCTTTTTAGCCAATAACCTTCTTACAGGAGAGAATGGTGGTTTTCAGGATGACCAGGATTACCTGAACGACCCGATCTTTAAAGACCGGTTCAATATCCCATCCAAACTCGGTGGCGACCCTTCTGCCTTTAGCGGGTTTTTTAGTAATAATGTCACCACCGGAAACCGGTATAAGGATATCAACCTGGTCATGCGCCAACAGTATGACCTGGGAAAAAAGGATTCCCTGGTAACCGATTCAACGATCGTCCCCTTGTTTTACCCCAGGCTCAGGTTTGAACACACTCTGTCCTATCACTCTTATCAATTCAACTACACCGATGCCCTGGCAGACACCGGTTATTACAATACCTATTATGGCACCGGTTTTACCAGCCTGATCGATACTTTTACCCTCACCGATAAATGGAACAGGTTAGTCAATGACTTTTCCATCATTCAGTTTCCCGATGCCAATAACCTACAACAATTTTTTAAGCTGGGGGCCGCCCTCGAAAACCTGACCGGCAATTTCTCTTCGGGGAAACACAGGTTCCACAATTTCCTGGTGCATGGGGAATACCGAAACCGCACCCGAAACCGGAAATGGGACATGGCCTTGAATGGCACACTCTATGTTAATGGGCTCAATGGAGGAGATTATCAGGCACAGGTTAACCTGAAAAGGTATATCCCCAAATCCGGGGCCTCCATCGAACTCGGGTTCACCAATACCAACCGCAGCCCCTCTTTTATCTTTGATACCAGAAGTAGTTTCTACCTCGATAACCCTTCCGACTTCCAGAAAGAGAATATCACTCAAATCCTGGCTTCCATCTATCAACCCAAATGGAAGATCAGGCTGACAGGACAGTACTACCTGGTAAGCAACATGACCTATTACAATGGATACTATCAGCCTAAACAGGAATCCTCCCTGTTCAATGTGCTCCAGGTTTCCGTACAAAAGGTATTTCGCCTGGGTAAACACTGGAACTGGTACTCCGATATCTATATCCAGCAAAAGACCGGTGATGTGGAATTAAATATCCCGGTGGTTTTCACCCGTCAGCGGATAGCCCTCGAAGGGGTCTTCTTTACCAACCTCAACCTGTCAACCGGCCTGGAAATAAGGTATAACACCCCGTACAAACCGGATGCCTATTCCCCGGTATTGGGGCGGTTTTTTTACCAGGATAATATGCGCATATCCAACCTTCCCGACATACACGCCTTTATGCATTTCCGGATTCGGAGCATGAAGATCTACCTCCGTTTGGAAAACCTGAACACAGTCTCCAACAAATTTGGTTTTGGGTTTTACAACAACAATATTGTTTCCCCCGGATATATCAATCCAGGCATGGTGATTCGCGTCGGCTTTTTCTGGAATTTTGTTAACTAATTGAGAAAGAAGGGCAGATTCCGGTAAAATTCCATTTTTGGCCTTTTGATATACGAGGCGGCTTTATATCTTTGTAAGGATGAGAAAGACAGGGATCGCCATATTACTCTCTCTTTACCTTGCCTTCACGGCGGGTGTGGCTGTGAACCTGCATTACTGCATGGGCCGTTTTGACTCGGTGCAGATCGGGACAACCTCAGCAGAGTATTGTGGTAAATGTGGGATGCATGTGGATCTCTCCAACGGATGTTGCCAGGATGAAGTGAAGATCTTCAAGATCAGTGATGATCAACAACCCGTAGGCCTCATCAAAGCCCCCAATGTCTTTTTCACCTGGGAGCCTATCCACCCGGAATTTCCTGAATTAGCAGCCATCCAGGCCCAGGTAAACAAGGTGGATATCCGACCTCATTCCCCGCCTTTACCTCCCGTTGAATTATATATTTCCAATCGTGTTTTCAGGATCTGAGATTTACCAGGCCAATGCAGCCTGATCTAAATTACCAGGGCCATTTAACGGCCCATCCTTAATCTATTATTAAAGAAAAAAATTAATGATCATGAAAACGATCCGTTCATTCTCCCTCGTTCTGTTCACTTTTGTATTTGCCCTTACAACCCGCGCCCAGGATAGCCGCGAAGAAAGTTTCAAAGTATCCGGCAATTGTGGTATGTGTAAAAACACCATCGAGAAAGCGGCCAAAACCGCCGGGGTGGACTATGCCGATTGGAATAAAGAAACAAAGGTGCTGACCATTCGCTATAAATCAGAATCCACCAATGCGGCCAAAGTGCAGGAAGAAATCGCCAAGGCCGGATATGATAATGCCGGTGCCAAAGCCACCAAGGAATCATACGATAAACTGCCTGCCTGCTGCAAATACGACCGCGCTGATAAAAAGACCGATGCCGCTTCCTGCTGTGCAGATAAAAAATGCGAAGAAGGAAAATGCAACAAGGAAAAATGCGCAGATTGCGCGAAATGTGCCGATTGCAAAAAATGCAAAGAATCCAAAGGCGATAAAGCCACAGCCATGGATTGCTGCAAAAATGGCAAATGCGAGAAACACAGTAAGTAAACAATACCTATGATCCGTTACAGAAAATTAGTATTGGCCGGTTTGTTTCTTTTGGGAACAACCACCCTCATAGCCCAGCCCAGGTTTGGTAAGTCGGCTGAAGATATTGCCCTCCCCACCGCGGAAGGGGATACCATCCGGCTTTCTTCCCTGAAAGGAAAAGTAGTGCTCATCGATTTCTGGGCTTCCTGGTGCGGCCCCTGCAGGGTTTCTAACAAAGGGTTATCAAAACTGTATAGCAAATACAAAGACAAGGGTTTTGAGATCTATGGCGTTTCACTCGATGAAAACAAAAAAGCCTGGATCAATGTCGTGAAAAAGGACAAGATCACCTGGTTACAGGTGAACGATAATGGCGGTTGGGAGGCAAAAACAGCCCTAAAATGGAATATCAACGCGATTCCCACTTCTTACCTGATCGATAAAAACGGCATCCTGATTGGTATGGACCTGGAACCCGAACAATTGGAAGCTATGCTGGATGACTTACTGAAGTAGCGGACATGGGCGAAATCATCGCTCGTGAAATACTTAATATTAATACTTCTCCTGATCCCGGGCCTGTACACACAGGCCCAGGACAGGGGTCGTTCTTCCGATACCACCGTCAGCTTTCTCGTTATGGGCAACTGTGATATGTGTAAAAAGCGTATCGAAGAGGCCGCCATGGGGAAAGGAGTATCCTCAGCTACTTGGAATCAACAATCCAAGGAATTGACCATCCGGTTTCTGCCCCACGTCATTTCCCTTGAGAAGATACATGAGCGGGTAGCCATCGCCGGTCATGATACCCCCCTACGCACAGCCCGTGATGACGTGTATAATGCACTTCCGGATTGCTGTCATTACCGCGCGGGTCAGGCTGGGCCAATGGATGATGCTGCCCTCTATGGAGTGGTACTGGAAGTGGACGACCAAAAACAATACAAACCCCTGGCCGGTGCCAGTATCCAACTCGGGGGCACCTCTGTTGGGGAAACGACCAATGAAAATGGGTACTTTAAATTAAACGCGGTTCCTGAGAATGGATTTATCCTGGTTAGTTATGCCGGGTTTCAAGCCAGCCGGATCGATATCCAACCTGGTCAACACCTGAGCATAGTACTTAACAGCGCCCGCGAACTCCAGGAAGTACGCATTATTTCCTCAAGAAAACCCGCTTACATCTCACCTGCTTCAGTGGTGCGAACCCAGGTCATAACCGAAAAGGAACTGACCAAGGCCGCCTGCTGTAATCTGTCGGAAAGCTTTGAAACCAATGCCTCCGTGGATGTCAATTATAATGACGGAGTATCAGGAACTAAACAGATTCAATTGCTTGGGCTGTCCGGTCAATATACCCATCTTACTGTGGAGAACCTGCCTGGTCCCCGCGGACTAGGGATCGCAGGTGGTTTGAATTCCATACCCGGAACCTGGGTGGAAAGCATTCAACTGGCCAAGGGCCCGGGCTCCGTGGTTAATGGTTTTGAAAGCCTGGCAGGTCAGGTCAATGTAGAATTAAAAAAACCGGAGAAAACAGATCTTCTGTTTATAAATGGGTATGTCAATCAGATGGGCAAGACGGACCTGAACCTTAACCTGGCGAAAAAGATCAATGCCAAATGGTCCACCGCGTTGCTCATGCACCACGCTTTTATGAACAACGCCGAAGTGGATTTTAATGAGGATGGTTTCAGGGATATCCCAACCGGGCCACTCAGCACCCTGATGAACCGATGGCGTTTTGATAATGGAAAAGGAATGATGGTGCAGGCGGGAGTCCGCCTGCTTTGGGAGGATAAAACCGCCGGACAAACCATGTTCCGGGCCGATAAGCACCGTAACTCACTAAGCGTTTATGGGATAGGCATGAATACCCGCCGATACGAGGTATTTGGCAAATGGGGTTTTGTTTTTCCCGATAAAAAATACAAAAGCATTGGACTTCAGCTTTCCCATTTCCTTCATAAACAGGAAAACTATTTTGGTGCAAAAGATTATGGTGCCCGACAATCGAACCTGTATGCCAACCTGATTTATCAGTCCATCATTTCCAATACCAATCACAAATTCAGGACAGGAATCAGCTTCCAGGGTGATGAGATGAAGGAACAATACAACAGCCTGAATTTTGACCGGAATGAGAATACCAAAGGAGCATTTTTTGAATACACGGGAAGCTCAGGCAAGAAATGGGAGTGGATCATTGGACTTCGGGCGGATCATAACAACCTCTATGGGGCCTTTGTAACGCCACGTCTTCATTTACGCTACCAGCCATTTCCAAAAACGAGCCTGCGGGCAAGTATTGGCCGTGGACAAAGAACGGCCAATATCCTGGCGGAAAACATGGGGCTCTTTGTCAGCGCCAGAAACCTGGTGATTGATGGGACTGTACCCGGCAAAGCCTATGGTCTGGATCCCGAAGTAGCCTGGACCTCCGGTTTCAGCATTGATCAACGGTTCCGGATCAATGGACGGGAAGGGAGTATAGGGGCAGATTTGTACTATACCAGTTTCCAGAATCAGGTAGTGGCCGATCTTGACCTAACGGCCAGGGATATCCGTTTTTATAACCTTCGCGGCAGGTCATTTGCTACCAGTATTCAACTGGAGGCACAGTATGAGGTATTGCCCAAACTTGATATTCGCCTGGCCTACCGGTATTATAACGTTAAAACCACTTACCATGGCCAGCTTCTGGAAAAACCCTTTGTATCCAGGCAAAGGGCCTTTGTCAACCTGGCCTATACCACAGGGGGCTGGAAGTTTGATGCTACCCTTAGTTATTATGGTCGCAAACGGATACCCTTCACCGGTGATAATCCTACCGCTTATCAGTTGCCGGCATTTTCACCAGATTACCTTATCATGAATATGCAGGCAAGCCACCAGTTTGGGAAAAAGCGACCCCTCGAACTTTACCTCGGTGTTGAAAACCTGGGTAATTTCTTTCAACAACACCTGATCCTTTCTTCCGAAGACCCATTCGGTCCCATGTTTGACGCTTCCCTGGTATGGGGGCCTGTCAGTGGACGAATGGCCTACGCGGGACTAAGGTTTACCCTGCCAGCCGGCAAATAATTCAAAATCAATAATTCAGGATCCCATAAAAGAGCTTTGTCTCTTTTATGGGATTTTGTATTATATTTGTCTAAATAAAAATTTAGACAAGTCTAAAAAATGATTCAGGTGAAACAAATTTTGATGATGACTGGAATGGTATTTCTGGGGTCCTGCTTGCTGGGCCAGGGAAAGCCATTTGGAGGGAAAGTGATAAACCGGGAAGGGGAGCCGGTTGGATTTGCAACTGTTCAATTCCAAAAAAAGAAAACACTGACGGATAGCCTGGGTAATTTTAACCTGTCCTTATCCGGTAACATGAAATTATCCATTCGGGTAACGGCCCTGGGTTATGAGCCCCTGGATACGGTTGCGATTGCCGGTACGGAATTGGTATTAAGGTTGAACCCGGTTGAAAAGACGGGAGAGGAAGTGGTGATTACTGGCACCATGAAGGCTGTTCGAAGATCGGAAAGCCCGGTGGCCGTGGAAATATTCTCCCCTCAGTTTTTCAAGCGGGATCCTGCTCCAAGCATTTTTGAAGCGTTGCAGCATGTGAACGGGGTAAGACCTCAATTGAACTGTAACGTGTGCAATACAGGGGATATTCATATAAACGGGCTGGAAGGTCCATACACCATGGTAACGATTGACGGCATGCCCATTGTTAGCAGCCTGGCCTCTGTGTATGGGTTATTTGGCATACCGGTTCAATTGATCGACCGGGTAGAAATTGTGAAAGGACCTGCCTCCGGGTTATATGGTTCAGAGGCGATAGGGGGTTTGATCAATATCATTACCCGGCAACCGGAGAAAGCGCCTCCCTGGGCTTTGGATGGCATGTATAATTCCTGGCAGGAACAACAGTGGGATATTGGCACAAGGATCAGGATAGGGAAAAAAGCCAGCCAGCTAACCGGAGTAAATTATTACAGGTATTTACACCCCGTAGATGACAACAAGGACGGGTTTACCGATCTTACCTTGCAACACCGCGTTTCATTGTTTAATAAAATTTCCTTTCAACGAAAGCATAATCGGGTGGCCCACCTGGCGGGTCGCTATTTTTATGAAGACCGATGGGGAGGAGAAATGAAATGGACCCCGGCCTTCCGTGGCTCAGACAGTGTATATGGCGAGAGCATTTATACAAACCGTTGGGAACTGATCGGTAACTACCAGCTACCTGTAAGGGGAGACTGGAAATTCTCTTTTTCGGGAACGGGTCATCGCCAGAATTCTTACTATGGCAAAACCCCTTACTTTGCCCGTCAGCATATCCTATTTGGCCAAATGGTGGGTAATTTTCAGGTTTTGCGAAGACATCAGACCCTGGTTGGACTTGCCCTTCGGTATAACCGATATGATGACAATTCCACAGCCACCCGGGACACGCTTTCGGGGGCAAATCGGCCTGACAAGTATTTATTGCCAGGTCTTTTCCTGCAGGATGAATGGGATCTTGGAAAACGAAAAACCTTGTTAACAGGTATCCGTTTTGATCATCACCCCGTTCATGGTTATGTTTTTACTCCCAGGCTCGCGTTCAAATGGGGAATCGGAAACCAAACAGTTTTCAGGTTGAATGCCGGAACTGGATTTAGGGTAGTGAATTTATTTACAGAAGAACACGCGGCATTGACAGGCGCCAGGGTAGTTGAGATCAAGGAAGCCCTGAAACCGGAAAAAAGTTATAATGTCAACGGAAACCTGACCACTCGCTGGAATTGGGGCTTTCACCATTTTTCACTCGATCTTTCCACCTGGTATTCCTATTTCCACAATCAGATACTGCCTGATTATGTAACTGACCCCAATAAGATCATTTACCAAAACCTGAAAGGACATTCAAAGTCTGCCGGCGCCACCATCAACCTGGAATGGGACTGGGCCAAACGAATCCGGATTCAGGCAGGCGCCACCATTCAGGATGTAAACCGTTTTGAAGAAACCGGAGGTCACCTTGTTCGACAACCTTTAATGCTCACTGAAAAATGGAGCGCAACCTGGTCCGCCTCCTATATTTTCCCGGGAGCCAGATGGACAGTGGACTATACCGGCAACCTTTACGGCCCCATGTTGCTGCCATTGATTTCCCCGCTTGACCCAAGACCTGCCACTTCACCGGTATGGGGGCTCCAAAACTTGCAACTCACCTGGCGCATGAACAAACTGGTGGAATGGTATGGCGGGGTTAAGAACCTGCTGGACTGGACACCGGACAAGGCATCCCCATTTCTCATTGCAAGGGCCAATGACCCCTTTGATAAGCAGGTGACTTATGATACAAATGGTCAGGTACTGCCCACACCAGATAATCCCTATGGTCTCAGCTTTGACCCCTCCTATGTGTTTGCCCCTAATCAGGGAAGAAGGGTATTCCTTGGGTTCAGGTTATCCATCAGATAGGTATCCGCAAACTATACCAAAGGATATTTCCATGGTTTTTGTACCTTTGGCCTATGCGAAAAGGCATGGCAGCCATATTGCTCACGGTATTCATGCTCTCCCATACCGAACTTCACCAGTTTTTAAAATTACCGGTGTTGTTTGATCATTTCCGGGAACACAGACAGGAAGACCCAGGTCTTGGTTTCTTCGCTTTTCTTCGTATGCATTATGAAAAGATCGTGATTGATGACGATTATCAACGCGATCAGCAGTTGCCATTCCGCGATGCCGATTGTGGGATCATCAGCGCGATGGCAACAGATATTCCCCCTCAAACCATTCGCATCGAGAAAGAACACCCGGGCGAATTTCCCCAGTCTTTCACAGTTCGACGCGATGTAGTGTACACCCATCTTTACCTCAACGACATTTTCCAGCCTCCACGGTTAGCCTGATCATTCTTATTTGATGGAATTGCACCTTCACCAGCAAGGGTGATGTGTCATTGTTTACCGTAGAAGAATCATCATGCTAAATAAGATTATTCAGTTTTCCGTTAGGAACAAACTGATCATCGGCCTATTGACGATCGGGTTGATGATCTGGGGAACGATCAATATCATACGTCTGCCTATTGATGCCCTGCCTGATATTACCAGTAACCAGGTACAGGTGATCACCGTATCCCCAAGCCTGGCTGCCCCGGAAGTAGAACGACTGGTTACCTTTCCTATTGAACAGGCCAATGCCAATATTCCCGGTATTGACGAGATACGCTCTATTTCACGATTTGGGTTATCGGTTGTCACGATAGTTTTTAATGATGAAACCGATCTTTACTGGGCCAGGCAACAGGTGGCCGAGCGGATCAATATGGTCCGTGATCAGATACCGGCTGCTGCAGGGAGACCTGAACTGGCACCTGTAACCACCGGATTGGGCGAAGTGTACCAGTATATCCTCCGACCCGCCCCTGGCTTTGAAGCCAAATATGACCTGACAGAACTTCGTTCCATTCAGGATTGGATCGTGAGAAAACAATTACTCGGCACCAAGGGTGTGGCCGATGTCAGCAGTTTTGGCGGCTACCTGAAACAATATGAGGTGGCTATTAACCCGGCCAAACTCAAGAGCATGGGGGTGACCCTTAATGATTTGTTTACCGCCCTGGAAAAGAATAATGAAAACTCAGGTGGGGCTTATATCGAAAAAGGGCAGGGGGCCTTGGTTATCAGGACAGAGGGGCTGGCCCGGGATATTGAAGACCTGAAAAAGATCGTGGTAAGGTATAATACCGGAGGGATACCTGTTTTTCTCCGGGATGTTGCTGAGCTACGGATCGGTCATGCCGTTCGCTATGGGGCCATGACTTATCGCGATGAGGGCGAAGTGGCCGGAGCCGTGGTGTTGATGTTAAAAGGGGCCAATGCATCACAGGTTGTAAAAGATGTAAAAGAAAGGATGGAGCAAATTAAAAATACCCTTCCTGAAGGCGTGATCCTGGAACCATTTTATGAACGCACCAAAATGGTGAAACGAGCCATGAGCACCGTGGAGAAAAACCTGATCGAAGGCGCTTTGATCGTTGTGTTTATCCTCGTATTGTTTCTGGGTAATCTCCGCGCCGGATTGATCGTGGCTTCTGTTATCCCACTGGCCATGCTCTTTGCCGTGATCATGATGAACCTCTTTGGAATCTCCGGTAACCTCATGAGCCTGGGAGCCCTTGACTTTGGTCTTATTGTAGATGGCGCCGTCATTATTGTAGAAGCGGTCATACACCGGCTTTCCCATAGCCGGCACCTCAATAAAGTGGTACACATCACCCAGGGTGAAATGGATAATGAAGTTCAGGTTTCCGCGGGAAAAATGATGAACTCTGCGGTGTTTGGACAGATCATCATCCTGATCGTGTACCTCCCGATCCTTACCCTGGTGGGAATCGAAGGGAAAATGTTCAAGCCAATGGCCATGACCGTTTCCTTTGCCCTGATAGGGGCCTTTATTCTTTCACTTACCTATGTACCTGTGATCAGTTCGGTTTTTCTGTCAAAGAAAATAAGCCATAAAGAAAACTGGTCAGATAAGCTGATGCGCTGGGTGCATGGTTTATACCGCCCCGTGCTTGACCTCGCGCTTCGTTTCCCGAAATGGCTGGTCATGCTGGTTGTAGTGGTATTCAGTCTCAGTATGCTTATAATGACGCGACTGGGTGGTGAATTCATCCCCGAATTGGAAGAAGGTGATTTTGCCGTAGATGCCCGCTTGCTAACCGGAACCTCCCTGAGTGAAACCATTCGAAATTCGAAAAAGGCGGCATCCATTCTGCAGCAATTTCCTGAGGTGGAAAAAATCGTCACCCGCATCGGCGCCAGTGAAATTCCAACCGATCCCATGCCGGTGGAAATGACCGATATCATCATTTCCCTAAAGCCCAAAGAACAATGGGTAACAGCAAAAACCTCCGACGAACTGGCCAATAAAATGAGTGAGGCCTTACAGGTAATACCCGGTATGACCTCTGGTTTCCAATTTCCCGTCCAAATGCGATTTAATGAATTGATCTCCGGAGCCCGTCAGGATGTGGTTTGTAAAATATTCGGGGAGAACCTCGACAGCCTGGCCTCTTATGCCGGGCAACTGGGGGCCATGGTGGGTAAAGTAAAAGGGGCCAAGGATATTTATATAGAAACCGTTACCGGTCTGCCCCAGGTGGTCATCCAGTACAACCGCGAAGCATTGGCCCATTATCAACTATCGGTAGGAGATGTAAACCGGGCGGTACGTACTGCCTTTGCCGGGGAAAGTACCGGATTGGTATTTGAAGAAGAAAGAAGATATGATTTGGTGGTAAGGCTCGAAGAAAATTCCCGTCGCGACCTGAAAGATGTGGAACAATTGCTGGTGGCCACTCCACTCGGTTTACAGATTCCTTTATACCAGGTTGCCAAAGTGGAAATCAAGGAAGGGCCCAACCAGGTACAAAGAGAAAATACCCGTCGCCGCATCATTGTTGGATTTAATGTGCGTGGACGGGATGTTAAATCGGCTGTAGGCGAGTTGGAAAAAAAGGTGGCGGCACAACTAAAGATGGAACCGGGATATAGCATTGCCTATGGTGGGCAGTTTGAAAATCTGATGGAAGCCACCAACCGGTTGACCATTGCCGTACCGGCAGCCCTCCTGCTCATCCTGCTCATGCTCTATTTTGCCTTTGGCTCCCTTCGCTATGGGGTGCTGATCTTTTCCGCGATCCCCTTGTCCGCCATTGGTGGAATTTTGGCGCTTTGGATCAGGGGAATGCCTTTTAGTATTTCGGCTGGGGTAGGGTTCATTGCACTATTTGGGGTAGCGGTATTGAATGGCATTGTTCTTATCGCCGAATTCAACCGGCTGAAAAAACAAGGATTACATGACCTTAACAAGATCATTATGGAAGGTACACAGATACGCCTGAGACCGGTGGTCATGACCGCCGCTGTTGCATCGCTGGGGTTCCTGCCAATGGCCCTTAGCCATGGCGCCGGGGCCGAAGTACAAAGACCCCTGGCGACCGTGGTAATCGGAGGCCTGGTTTCCGCCACATTCCTTACCCTTGTTGTATTACCAGTCCTTTACCGATGGATTGAAAAAATCCAGTTTAAAAGCAAGGCCAAACACATTGAAATAACCACGGTGCTTCTTTTGCTGTTGATCCCTTCCATGATCCAGGCCCAGGAACCCAGGAAAGTAAGCCTGGCTGACCTGTTGCGCATGGCAGACCAGCAAAACCTGGGCATCAAGGCCATGGAAAAAGAACAGGACTATTGGAAAGCCATGCAGGGAGGTGTATTTGATCCGGCTAAAACCATGCTGGGGGCAGAATATGGAAATATCAACAGCATGAACAACGATACCCGTTTTTCGATTAACCAGTCCTTTTCCTTACCGGCGGTTTATCAGCGTCAGCGCGACCTTTACCGCTCGGAAGAAAACTTAAAAAGGGCCGCGACCGATATTCAAAAAAGCAACCTGCATAGGGAGATCACAGTCTTGTTCTATGATTTGGCCCTGCTGGAAGAAAGAACAAACCTGCTTAACCGGCTTGATTCCATTTATGGCCGGGTCCTTAAAGCATCTGACCTTAGGTATAAAACGGGCGAGGCTAATGTGCTGGAGAAAACAAGCGCTGAAGCGCAGATGAGTTATTTTCAATTGCAACGTCAGGAGCTCATCCTGGACAAGGATAAACTCAGCAAACAATTGGCCAGACTGGTGCATAGCCAGGATCCCCTGATGCCGGAATATGCTTCGCTTCGTCTTCTGGTACCTGAACTAACAGACAGTATTGCCGCAGAGCAACACCCCCTGACGCAATATGGTAAACAGGAAGAACTGGTAGCCGGGGCCCGTATTTCTGTGGAAAGGTCAAAACTTCTGCCGGATTGGGGACTTGGATATTCCAATCAATCCATCATCGGATACCAAAGCCCAGATGGGGTAACCCAAAAGTACTATGGGGGTTCCGAGCGATTCCATACCGTGGGACTAAGCCTTGCCTTGCCCATTTTTAATAAAGCGTCAAAGTCAAGGATTAAAGCGGCGCGAATTCAGGAAGAAACCGCCCGTATTCACCAGGATAGGACCCGCGAATACCTACAAACCGAATGGCAGGTATGGCAACGGGAATATGAGAAACAGGTGAAATTTCTGTCCTACTACGAACAAACCGGTCTGAAACAATCCGATCTGTTGATTCGAAATGCGCGGCTGGCATTTGAAAAAGGCGAGATCAGTTATCTGGAATGGAGCCAATTGATGCGTAACGCCATTGATATACAACTGAACTACCTGGAATCATTGCGCGCATCCAATCTGGCGGCCGCTGAACTGATTTTTTTATCCGGTAAATAAATAAAACATGAAATCAAAAGAAATATATATCCTAGCCTCTTTGGCCTTTCTGGCTTCCTGTGGCTCATCATCTGAGCCAACCAAGGAAGTGGCTGCAACAGTTGAGCATACCATTAATCTCACCACACAACAGGTCACCAACGCGGGGATAAAAACGGATAGTATCCGCTATCAAACCCTGCATACAGAACTGCTGGTAAACGGAGTAGTGGATGTGCCTCCACAGAATATTGTTTCGGTTAGTTTTCCCATGGGGGGTTACCTA
>JAYRZH010000059.1:0-18953 GCA_041916555.1 Chitinophagaceae bacterium
AAATATTATTGGGAAACGGCACTGACGCGGATACCTATGTACTGGCGCTTCCCCTGGGACAGGGCTCCACTTTTCTCAGCATCCTGACCTTTATCGGCGGGTTTTCGGCAGCCACCAGCATGATCATTGTGGAAACCATTGCCATCAGTACAATGGTCAGCAATAATATAGCCACCCCCTTATTGTTGAGCACCAAGAATTTTCGAGCGGGTGGTAACCGTCAGTTGACCGGAACCATCCTCAATATCCGCCGGTTCAGTATCCTGTTTATTATCGCACTGGCTTATTTGTACGATAAACTGGTGGCCCAGCATTTCACGCTTGTTTCCATTGGTATGATTTCCTTTGCCGCTGTAGCGCAACTCGCCCCGGCGATCATTGGAGGTATCTATTGGAAACATGCCTCGCAAAAAGGCGCGATGGCTGGTATTGTGGTGGGCTTTGTCATCTGGTTTTATACCGCCGTTATCCCTTCCATGGCCAATGCCCATATTGTTGATTTTAGCATTTTGGAAAATGGTTTGTTTGGCATTTCCTGGTTGCGTCCAACCTCCTTGTTTGGCACGGAGGGTATGGATATGGTTACCCACTGTTTTTTCTGGAGCATTTTCTTTAACCTGATCGTCTTTGTTACCGTTTCCCTCAATAGCCAGAGAACAGCCCAGGAGATTTATCAGGGTGAAATATTTGTTGACATATTCCGTCATTCCGCTGATACGGACAACAACGTTATCTGGAAAGGGACCGCCTACCTGCCCGATCTGAATACATTATTGGGAAATTTCCTGGGACAGGAAAGAGCGGAAAAGATCCTGCTCAACTACGCGCAGCGACATAAAATCCCCACGGAAAGTAAAAAAGCCGATCCTCGCATTGTATCCTTTGCGGAAAAAGTGCTAAGCGGGGTCATCGGGTCAGCCTCCGCCCGTATCATGGTGAGCAGTGTGACCAAAGAGGAAGAGCTTAAGATAAATGAAGTGTTGCATATCCTGCGGGAATCACAACAGATGATGGAGTTGAACAAGGAACTGAGAAGAAAATCCACCGATCTACAGAAAGCCACCGACCAGCTTACCCGGGTAAATGAGCAACTCAAGGATATGGACCAGATGAAGGATGAATTCCTTTATACCGTAACCCATGAACTTCGAACCCCCCTGACTTCCATCCGGGCCATGGCCGAGATACTCCACGACCACACCGATATGGAAGAGGAGGAAAGACAGCATTTCCTGGGTGGCATCATCCGGGAAACAGAAAGACTAAGCCACCTGATCACCCAGGTTTTAAACCTGGAACGTTACGAAAGCGGGAGACAGAAACTTAACCTTTCCCATGTCATGCTCAATACCCTCATTGAGGACAATATCCGGTCGATCAGTCCGCTGGCGGCCGAGAAAAAAGTAACCATCAGAAAACAGATCCCCGATTCGATGATCCTTGTCCGTTGTGATGCCGATCTAATCCAGCAGGTGATGTACAACCTGCTTTCCAATGCCATCAAATTTGTAGAAGAAGGCACCGGCGAAATCCGCATATCCGTTCATAGCAACCATGATGAATGGCAGGTATGGGTGGAGGACAATGGAAAAGGGATTCCTGCCGAACTCCATGAACTGATCTTTGATAAATTTTTTCAGGCCCGAAACCAGACATTAAAAAAACCACAGGGTTCGGGGCTGGGTTTAGCCATCTGTAAAAAGATCGTGGAAATGCACAATGGTAAAATTGGTGTGGAAAGTGAAGAAGGAAAAGGCTCGCGCTTTATCTTTACACTTCCGAATAACTAAATAATTAAGCCTGAACCGTGAATGATACAAAAAAAATACTGGTGGTGGATGATGATCCGTATATCCTGATGTCGCTTGAGTTTTTATTAAAGAAAAACGGATTTGAGGTTATGGTGGCACGTAACGGAACAGAAGCCCTTGAGATCGTGGATAAACAGGTTCCGCAGGTGGTATTGCTGGATATCATGATGCCGGATGTGGATGGATATGCCATTTGCAAGCATATAAAAAACCATAAAAAACTGAAAGACGCCAGGGTTGTCTTTATGAGCGCCAAATCAAAAGAGTCGGATATCCAGAAAGGATATGACCTCGGCGCTTCCCTCTATATCACCAAACCATTCAGTACGCGGCAATTACTCAAGCAGGTGCAGGAGTTAATGGAGAAATAGGTATTAAAGAATCAGAAAGCAAAGACATTTCCCACTTCCCATTTTTCCTGGTTATTTAGTATACTTCCTATCATACTCCCCTCATCCTGGTGTACCTTGTTAGTAACGATTTGCACCATGGAAAAATACCGCTCACTTTACCGCGAAAGCATAGAAAACAAAGAGGCTTTCTGGAAGGAACAGGCCGCAAAACTTCATTGGTATAAGCAGCCGGCCAATATACTTTCCCAAAACGAAAAAGGGTTTTACCGTTGGTTTAGCGACGGCGAGATCAACATGGCCCATCTTTGTCTGGATGACCAGATCAATCAGGGCCGGGGGGATCAACTGGCCTTGGTGTATGATTCACCGGTGGCCCACACTGTAAAATCCTATACCTATTCCTCGCTACGGGAATATGTGGCCAAATTCGCGGCCGGTCTCCAATCCCTTGGCATTGGAAAAGGTGATACTGTGATCATTTACATGCCCATGATCCCCCAGGCCGTGGTATCCATGCTGGCCTGTGCCCGAATTGGCGCTATCCATTCCGTGGTATTTGGCGGATTTGCCCCGCATGAACTGGCCATGCGTATTGATGATGCCCATCCCAAAGCCATCATAACCGCCAGTTATGGGATCGAGTTTGACAGGTATATTCATTACAAACCCCTCGTGGATAAAGCCATTGTGGAAGCCAGGCATAAACCTTCCTACAAAATCGTCTATGAGCGACCTGGAAGCAGCGATGTACTGGAACCGCCTTTTGAAATTGACTTCAATAGCCTCCTCGGGGAGAAGCAGGCCGAGCCGGTTCCTGTTTTATCCACCGACCCGCTTTACATTCTTTATACATCCGGTACCACCGGAAAACCCAAGGGCATCATACGCGACCATGGTGGATATGCCACGGCCCTCAAGTTTAGCATGGATCATTTTTACAATACCAAACCCGGTGATGTGTATTGGGCCGCGAGTGATGTGGGCTGGGTAGTGGGACATAGCTATATTGTTTATGGGCCATTGTTACAAGGCTGTACCACCATATTATACGAAGGCAAACCGATCCGTACCCCGGATGCAGGGGCATATTGGCGTGTGATTGAACAACACCGGGTTAATGTATTGTTCACCGCGCCTACCGCCATCCGCGCCATTCGCAAAGAAGACCATGAGGGTGAACTGATAAAAAGGTATAACCTCTCCTCCCTTCGTCAACTGTTTCTTGCCGGAGAACGATGCGACCCGGCAACCTATCATTGGGCAAAGGACCATTTGCAAAAACCGGTGATCGACCATTGGTGGCAAACCGAAACTGGCTGGCCCATGGTCGGGATCATGGTGGGCGTGGAACCTCTTCCTGCTAAGGCTGGATCCGCCGGGCTCCCGGTATGCGGATATGAAGTCCATATTCTTTCCGACGAAGGAGAAGAGCTGGGAAAAGGAAAAGAAGGATTTATTGCCGTCAAGCTTCCCCTCCCTCCTGGTTGCCTGCCCACACTATGGAATAATGATGACCGCTTTATAGCCGGGTACCTCCAGCATTTTCCGGGGTATTACCAAACCGGTGATGGAGGCTATATGGATGAGGATGGCTATTGCTATATCATGGGACGTGTGGATGATGTGATCAATGTCAGCGGGCACCGGCTCAGTACCGGTGAAATGGAAGAACTGGTAGCAACTCACCCTGCTATAGCCGAATGTGCCGTGATGGGGATCGCCGATGAACTCCGTGGCCAACGACCCGTGGCCCTCGTGGTACTGAAAGATGGAAAAACCATCACTGAACCTAAGATCGAGGAAGACCTGGTGGCCCTGATCCGGGAAAAGATCGGCGCTGTGGCCTATTTCAGAAATGCCGCCATAGTAAAAAGGTTGCCCAAAACCCGAAGCGGGAAAATCCTGCGCAAAACCATTCGCCAAATCGCCGATGGCCAGCCCTATTCCATCCCCTCCACCATCGACGATCCGGTCATCCTGACCGAGATCGCCACCAAATTGGAGGAGAGAAAGATCGGAGTGGCCTTTCAACCGGGAAAATAACAGAAAAATATCCCTAAAGATTTGTCCCCCAGGGCAAACCTTTTTCCCCCTTTCCTGTTATTACCCCGTAACCATGAAAAAAGTTGCCCTTTTCCTGCTGCTTCTCTTTGCCGCTGTCCAGGCCATACCCCTGGCCATGTCGCTCCTTGGCGCAGAAAAGACATTGATTTTCAATGTCGATGAGGAAAAGAACAGTTCCAAGGGCCAGTCCTTCGAGGATAAAAAAGAAAAAAAAGACTACCTGGCCCTCCTAACAGGCCCCGTTTATGAATCCAGCATCAAAACATTCAATGGGTTGACCGGAAACTCCATCCCGGCTAGCCCATTTCTCGAAAAAAATACCCCACCCCCCAACCGGGTATCCTGATCCCCTGGAATCCTGAATCCACGGACACATAGTCCATTCCATTTTTCCTGATAAAATAACTAAACATGACACCGACCAAGAACCCGGTGGCCAGGATCATGAACCTGGTCAAACTGGAGCGTAAAGAAATATCGGCGATTTACCTGTATGCCATCCTGAATGGATTGATACAGCTATCACTGCCCCTGGGTATCCAGGCTATTATAGGATTTGTATTAGGTGCCTCCATGCGGGCATCCCTCGTTATCCTTATAGGTCTCGTGGTGGCTGGCGTATTGGCCGTAGGCCTGATGCAGATTAATCAAATGAAGATCATTGAAAAGATCCAGCAGAAGATATTTGTTCGCCATGCCTTTTCCTTTGCCATCCATATCCCTAAACTTGACCTGAAGAAGAATGATCCTGTTTATTTGCCAGAACTGGTCAACCGCTTTTTTGAAGTGCCGGTTTTACAAAAAAGCCTATCTAAAATCCTTTTGGATATACCCTCTGCCACCATCCAGATCCTGTTTGGTCTCATCCTGCTTTCTTTCTATCACCCTGCCTTTATCATTTTTGGTACAGTGCTGGTATTCCTGTTGTGGATGATCATTCGCTACACCGGTAACCAGGGTCTGGAAACCAGTTTAAGTGAAAGCAGCTACAAGTACAAGGTAGTCGGCTGGTTGGAAGAAATCGCCCGGGTGATCCGGTCGATCAAACTGGCGCGCAAAAATGACCTGCACCTGAAAAAGACAGATGAGTTTGTGATGGGTTACCTGGATTCCAGGAACAGGCATTTCCGCATCCTGCTTTTTCAATACCATGTACTGGTAAGTTTCAAAACCATCATCACCGCAGCCATGCTTATTGTGGGTACCCTGCTGATGATCAATCAGCAATTGACCATCGGGCAATTCATTGCCGCGGAGATCGTGATCCTGCTGGTGCTGAATTCGGTTGAAAAGATTATCATGAACCTGGGAACGGTTTATGACACCCTTACCTCCGTGGAGAAAGTGGCCAAACTTACCGATAAGCCGATTGAAATGAATGGCAGTCTTGATTTGCCTGCCAACGGCAAAGGACTTAAACTGGAAATGCATCATGTTTCCTTTGGATTCAATTCGGAGAGAATTATTCTGGAAGACCTCAACCTCTCCATCAAACCAGGTGACAAAGTTTGTATCACCGGAAAGGAAAGCAGCGGCAAATCAACCTTATTACGTCTCATGGCCGGGGCTTATACCGATTTTGAAGGTTCTATTCTCCTGGATGATATCCCCCTGGGGAATTATGACCTTTCCTCTATCCGTGCCCAAACAGGTGTATTGCTCAATCAACAGGATATTTTCCAGGGAACCCTTTGGGAAAACATCACATTGGGAAATACTATGTTGAAACAAGATCATATTGCCGACCTGACCAACCGCTGCGGGCTGACTGATTTTGTCAATACCCTCCGGGATGGTTTTGATACCGAACTGGACCCAACCGGAAACCGTTTGCCCCGCAATGTGATCCATAAGATCCTTCTGGTTCGCGCACTTGCTGGCAAACCCCGTTTGCTGCTACTGGAAGACCCCTGGTCAAACATGCCCGAACAATACCGCCAGCAGGTGATGGACCTTATATTCGGACTAAAGGACACCACCGTGGTGATAGTATGCAATGACCCGGTGTCATTCCCTTATTGCTCACGGGTATTATCCATTCAAAACGGAAGGATACAAACCCTTCAATAACCTTAAGCAAGTAACATGGAACAGCAAAACATAAAATCATACGAACATATTTATCTGCACAATAAGCAGAGCCGGATCCGCACCTGGTTCCTGGTCTGCGGGGGTGTATTCCTCATCTTCCTGTTTCTCCCCTGGACGCAAAATATCCGCGCCCGCGGGCAGGTGACCACCCTGTACCAGGATCAGCGACCCCAACAGGTTAACACCATCATTGGTGGACGGGTGATCAAATGGTATATCAAAGAAGGTGATTTTGTAAAGGCCGGGGACACCCTTGTACAGCTTACGGAAGTAAAAGCCGAGTACCTCGACCCCAACCTGCTGGAAAGAACCAAAGAACAATTGTCGGGCAAGGAACTATCGGTTGAATACTACAAAGACAAAGTTGGCGCTACCCGCCAGCAAATCGATGCCATCAACAATGCCCTGGCCCTGAAACTGGATCAATTGCAAAACAAAATGATGCAATTGCAATTAAAAGTACAGGCCGATAGCGCCGATGCCGCCGCCGCTGCCAATGATCTGCAGATCAGTACGGTTCAATTTAACCGGCAGAAAAAGATGTACGACAGTGGCCTGGTATCTCTTACCCAACTTGAAACACGCAATCAGCAATACCAGAACGCCCTGGCCAAAAAGATCAGCGCCGATAATAAACTGGCCAATACCCGTCAGGAAATGACCATCACCCGCATTGAAATGAATGCCATTCAACAGGAAAATGCGGAAAAGGTAGCCAAGGCCCAGGGCGAACAATTTCAGTCGCTCACCCAGATCGCGGGTGGACAGGCCGAAATAGCCAAACTGCAAAACCTCTATGCCAGTTATTCCATCCGCAATGGCATGTATTATATCCTTGCCCCTCAAAGTGGTCAGGTGGTAAAAGCCCAAAAGGCGGGTATTGGGGAATTTGTAAAAGATGGGGACATGATCGCGGAAATCGTACCCGACAGGTTTGCCTACGCGGTAGAAATCTTTGTTCAACCCCTTGACCTGCCGCTGATCGCCCCTGGACAAAAAGTAAGGTTCCTGTTCGATGGGTTTCCGGCCATCGTCTTTAGCGGCTGGCCCCAGGCTTCCTCGGGTACATTTGGCGGTGAAATAGTAGCCGTGGAAAGCAATGTAAGCACCAATGGAAAATTCAGGGTGCTGGTAAAAGAAGATCCGAATGACAAACCCTGGCCAAAGGAATTGAAGATAGGAACCGGCGCCCAGGGTATCGCCCTGCTGAAGGATGTACCTGTGTGGTATGAATTGTGGCGAAACATCAACGGGTTCCCGCCGGACTATTACAAAAAGGAAACCAATTCAAAGACAAAGTGAAATGGAAAAATCAATTGGTAATCACTGATTGTTAAATGACCCCAACCACAATGAAAAAATTAATTCCCATACTCATTCTTCTCTTCGCAGGAAAAGCTTCCATGCTTCTGGCACAAACCGGCCAAATGTCGCTTTCTCCCGAAGAAGTGATCCAGGTGCTCCGGACCTATCACCCTGTAGCCAAACAGGCGGATATCCTGGTGCAAAAAGCAAAAAGCGAAGTCACCCGCTCGCAGGGTGGGTTTGATCCTTATCTGAAAAACTCGTCTGCGCAAAAGACCTTTGATGGTACAGACTACTATTACTATAACCGTCCCTCCCTCAATATTCCAACCTGGTTTGGAATCGAACTGGAAGCTGGTCTGGAATACCTCAGCGGGAGCCGCACCGATCCTGTGGAAACACAGGGGGAAACCAGTTATTTTGGTCTGACCGTACCCCTGGCCAAAAACCTGTTGATGGATAAACGAAGGGCCGCCCTGCAAACAGCCAGGATATTCCGGGAAGCCTCCGAACAGGAAAGAAGATCCCTGATCAATGACCTGTTTCTTTCGGCCATGGAAGCTTATTGGGAATGGGCTAACCAGTACCAACAGTTCCGGGTACTCGAAGATGCCGTTCGGGTAAATGAAAAAAGGTTCCAACTGGTTCGACAAGCCTGGGCCCTGGGTGACCGCGCGGCCATTGACACCACCGAAGCCCTGGCTCAATTACAGAATTTTCAGTACCAACGAGACCAGGCCTGGCTGGATTTCCGCAATGCGGGGCTCTACCTGTCCACCTTTCTTTGGACACAGGAAGAGAAACCCTATGAACTCCCCCGACAGGTTGTTCCGGCTGAGGCCTGGCTCCTGGTCAATCCCGCTTCGCTGCCTGCCCCCCAACTCGATTCTCTGATCACCCGGGCAAGGACCAGTCACCCCGAACTTCGATTTTATGATTATAAACTAAAGGCCCTGGAAGTAGAAAAGAAATTAAAGTTTCAGGACCTGCTGCCCACAGTTAATTTCCGCTATAATCAACTGGGAAAAGGATATGATATTTTGAAAACGGCTACCGGGCCCTTGTTTGAAAACAGTTTTCAATACGGGCTTAGCCTGGGAATCCCCTTGCGTCTGTCGGAAGGAAGAGGCGCTTACCGGCAGGCAAGGTTGAAGATCGATGAGACCCGCTGGCAACAAGGACAAAAGGAATGGGAGATCCTCAACAAGGTGCGAACCTATGTAAATGAGTGGAATACCCTCCGTGAACAGATCCGTATTCAGGAGGCAGCCCATCGAAATTACCTCTCCCTGCAAAAAGCGGAGGAAGTACGATTTGAGGCCGGTGAAAGCTCACTCTTCCTGGTCAATACCCGGGAAAACAAAGCCTTGGAGGCCCTGCAAAAACTGCAGGAACTAAAGGCCAAGTTTTTCAAAACCGGTTATGCGATCACCTGGGCTACAGGGGGAGAATAGGATCTTTTACCTGGGTTTCCTCAGGCTGAATGTACATGATCCGCATCTTCCATTTTATAGGCCGACTTAAAATTAGCCAGGGTAACCTGGATGTTTTTGTCTTTGGAACCAAATTCCAGGAAATCGCGCAAGAGTTCCAATACATCATAATCGATATACACGGTATTGGCCGCATCGATCACCACTTTGCTATTGGCGGGCAAATGGGCCAGCGTTTGCTTAATGGCCGCTTTATTCAGGAATGAAACCTCCTGGGCCAGGTTGATAAAGATGGTTTCCCCTTCATGGTGTTTTTCCTTTTTAAAGAAATAGGCCAGCTTCATATTACCACGAAGGATAAAGATGATGCTAACCGCGAGGCCAATTCCCACTCCTTTTAGCAGATCGGTAAACACTACGGCCACCACCGTTACCAAAAAAGGTATAAACTGGTGTTTGCCTGTCTGCCACATGTGTTTAAAAACTTTGGGGCTGGCCAGCCGTATTCCGATCATGATCAGGATGGCAGCCAGACAGGCCATTGGGATTTTATTCAGCAAACCGGGGATAAGGATAACAGTTAACAGTAACAGGATCCCATGAGCGATGGTTGACATTTTTGTGCGGGCCCCGGCATTGATATTGGCAGAGGTTCGTACAATCACCGAGGTCATTGGCAAACCACCCACCAATCCGGATAAGATATTGCCTATCCCTTGTGCCTTTAATTCGGTGTTGGCGCTTGAATACCGTTTTAGCGGATCCATTTTATCGCCAGCCTCCAGGCAAAGCAGGGTTTCAATACTTGCCACAATAGCAATGGTTACAGCCACCACCCAGGTATTGGGGTCTGTCAACCCTGCAAAAGATGGGAAGTGAAACTGGCCAATGAACTCATTAAAATTGGATGCGGTGGGCAAAGTCACCAGGTGATCCTGTGAAATAGCCAGCGGGGAACCGGTGGCCTTAAACACTTCGTTTATGATGATGCCTGCCCCCACAGCCACCAGGGCACCTGGAATGAATTTGATCTTTTTTAAAAATGAAATTTTATTGAAAGCGATAAGGATTAACAGGGAAATAATGGTAACAAGGATAGCCCCGGCATGCGCATAGTTAAAGGAGTGGATAAGTTCGGTGAAAAAGCCCTTGTCCTCACTCAACAATTCATAGGAGAAAAAATCTCCTTCGTGGGCCTTATCATACCCGATCGCATGTGGTATCTCCTTTTTAATGATAATAATGCCGATGGCTGCCAGCATCCCTTCAATAACACTGGTGGGGAAATAAGCAGAAATGCTTCCGGCTTTTAAAAAACCCAACAGCAACTGAATACCCCCGGCGAGCAATACGGCGAGCAAAAAGGGTTCGTACCCCATGTCGGTGATGGCCGCCAGTACAATGGCGATCAAGCCTGCGGCCGGTCCGCTTACACTTACATTGGAGCTACTTAAAAACCCTACAATAATCCCGGCGATCACCCCGGTGATGATCCCTGCAAAGGGAGGCGCGCCACTGGCAACGGCTATGCCCAGACAGAGGGGAAGGGCTACAAGAAAAACAACCAGTCCTGATAACAGGTCTGTGCGCATGTACTGAAAATACTGCTTCATCGATGCTTAATTAGTTTTAATTACCGATCATTAATCAGTTATATAATCGATAATCCAATCAGACTGCCTGAGCTTTAAATGGGGCTACAATCCCCTTCTTGGTACCGGTAAGATCTTTAAAGAAATCCACCTTGCCGTTTTCCACATTGTAAACCGCGCCTACAATACCGATCTCCCCATTTTCAAACATGCCACGAATGATCTGGCTGCCGGTGAGTATCTCCTCCAGGCTATGCTCTACGTTTGTATAGGCCACTTTATCCTTAAACAGGTAAGTCTTGTTTTCTTCTGATAACAATGCCTTGCTAATGGAAGGTTCAATCCGGCGGAGCAACGTGGTGATATGCCCGTCCTTTACACCGGCTTTCGCGCTTTTGATCGCCCCACATTCGGTATGGCCAAGCACCATCAGCACTTTGGAGCCCACATACTTTACCGCATATTCCAAACTGGCAAGGATATCTTCGTTTACGATATTGCCTGCCACACGGATACTAAACAGGTCGCCAAGCCCCTGGTCAAAGATCAGCTCCACCGAGGTGCGGGAATCCATACAACTCAGGATCACGGCAAACGGATGCTGCCCTTCCCGGGTTTCATTGATCATTTCCAGGTGATCATGGTCCTTGTTCAGGTTATTCACAAATCGCTGGTTACCTTCCCTGAGGATCTCGAGGCATTTTTCCGGAGTTAAATTATCCAGGTATTCTTTTGAATGCTTTCTCATACAAACTGATTGAAGTGTGTTGCCGGGGCACACACGGGTGATGGAATGGGTTGAAAAAATCCAGACGCAGCAACCACTACCGGTTGCTACCGTAATACAAATGATTGGTAAAATCAGGCCTTATTCGGGGGAGGAACAAGTCTTTCGCCATGGAAGGCGATATAGGTTCCGTCATCCTCATGCTTGTGGAAAGTGAGGAGTTCGGAAAAAAAGTGATGCGTGGAATAATGATCGTGCAGGAATTCTTCGGACAGGTTGCTTCCGGTGCTGGGAGCCTTTTCTTCAGAAGTATTTCCTAAGGGGCAGGAAGATTCCTCTTCCGCATTGTTCAAGGGGGTAGCCGGTTTGGAAGAATGGCTTTTTGACCATTCCTGCTGGCTGGCATTTACAAAAGGCATGCTGACCGTAAGCCATATAAGGGCAATGACCATTCCGATGGCGGAAATGACCTGCAGACGATTGTATAACTTACGGCTTCTTTTCATTTAAATATTCCTGAACAGCAATCAAATATAGAATAATTTCCCAGCATACCAGGTACTTGGTCCATTTCAGGGCGGCTAAGATAAACGATCAAAAACAGGTATTGTCTAAAGTTTTGTCAATTTTTTATAAAAAATTCTAGACATTGAAATAGAATTGGATAGCTGCCATTCCGTTATTTTTATAGTATGAAATCGTATGAAGTCCTGCTGAAAGACAACCGGAGCTGGGCCGCCAGGAAGAAAACGGAGAATCCGGAATTCTTTGAAAAATTATTGCATGTCCAAACCCCCGAATTTCTTTGGATCGGGTGTAGCGACAGCCGGGTTCCCCCTGATCAGATCACCCAGACTGATCCAGGTGAAATTTTCATCCACAGGAATGTTGCCAACCTGGTGGTCAATACCGATGTCAACCTCATGGCTGTATTGGATTTCGCTGTCAACCATTTAAAAGTCAAACATGTGGTGGTCTGTGGCCACTACGGCTGTGGCGGGGTAAAAGCCGCCATGTCAAACAGCGATTTCAACCTGGTATTGAATATGTGGCTTCGGAACATCAAGGATATTTATCGCTTTCACAGGGATGAGCTGGAAGCCATCGACGACAAGGAAGAAAGGGTAAACCGTTTGGTGGAGATTAATATCAAGGAGCAGGTGTTTAATCTTGCCAAGACCGCCATTATTCAAAACGCCTGGAATGCCGAACAACGTCCCGATCTGCATGGATGGGTATATGACCTGAAAGACGGGATCATTAAACCCATTGCCGAGCTAAAGGCCGGTACAGATATCGACCCGCTCTATGAATTTCACACGCGCTGAATTAAATAAAGCACATGAAATTTAACCAAAACCAGGGCTGGCTCGCCTTGCTATTCCTGCCATTGCTCCTGCTTGCCTGCAGGCAGGCTGATAACAAACAAGGGCATTTTTTGCTCCCTTTTACAAAAGTCGATTCGCTCAACCCGATACTGGTTCCGCAGGGCGGACAATCCTTTACCTGTCCGGTTTGGGGCACGAACATTCACTGGGAGGCCAAAGATGTTTTTAATCCGGCAGCGGTGGTAAGAGGCGATACGGTCTTTTTGCTTTACAGGGCCGAGGATACCGTTGGGAAATTTGCCGGCACCTCGCGAATCGGACTGGCCTGGAGCCTGGATGGTTTGCATTTTTCCAAATACCCAGAACCCGTTCTCTACCCGGAAAAAGATTCCTTCCAGAAATGGGAATGGGAAGGAGGATGTGAAGACCCAAGGATCGTGGAAACCGAGCAAGGTGAATACTATCTCACATATACATCTTATGATGGCGACAAGGCCCGTTTGATGATTGCCAGCTCCACCGATCTGCGTCATTGGATAAAACACGGCCCTGTTTTCGCCAGTGCTTTCAATGGAAAATACCTGGATCACTGGAGTAAATCCGGATCGATCGTTGCCCGCTACGATGGCAGCCGCATCCTTGCGCAGCAAATACTTGGAAAATACTGGATGTATTGGGGCGATACGGATATCTTTCTTGCCTGGTCAGACGACCTGGTACACTGGACCCCCGTTGAGGAAAAGGAAGGTGGGTTATTAACTGTTTTTGGTCCCCGAAAAGGAAAATTCGACAGCGATCTGGTGGAGCCGGGTCCTGCGGCCCTGCTTACCGGTGATGGCATCCTGCTCATGTATAACAGCCGTAATGTGCCATCCAAAGGTGACAGCACCATGCCCGAAGGTACTTATGCCGCCGGGCAGGTATTGCTTGACCGCACCAGCCCTGCGGTGGTGATCGACCGGATGGATTCCTGGTTTATCCGACCCGATAAACCCTATGAAAAAACCGGCCAGGTTAATGAAGTGTGTTTTGTAGAAGGGCTGGTGGCATTTAAAGGAAAATGGTTTCTGTATTACGGCACGGCCGACTCAAGAATCGCCGTAGCGGTAAAATGATAAACTGAATTAAAAAAATCGGGGTTACCTTGCAGTATGTCGATTCAAGTACAGCAGCTTCTTAAAACCTACGGTACACAAAGGGCCGTCGACGCCATTTCATTTGAAGTCAAAAAAGGGGAGATCGTTGGTTTCCTCGGACCCAATGGCGCCGGCAAATCAACCACCATGAAGATCATCACCGGTTACCTGACGGCCGATAGCGGTCAGGCAAAGGTTTGCGGGGTGGATGTGGCTGCCGACCCGCTGGCTGTAAAGAAAAAGATAGGCTACCTTCCCGAACTCAATGCGCTGTATTATGACATGTATGTGCGCGAATACCTGGGTTTTATCGCCGAAGTACACCAGGTTAAACAACCCCGAAAAAGAATAGAGGAAGTAATCGACCTGGTAGGGCTTCGTCTGGAGGCATCAAAAAAAATCGGTCAGCTTTCCAAAGGATATAAACAACGGGTAGGCCTGGCCGCTGCGTTGGTACACGACCCGGAAGTGCTGATTCTGGATGAACCAACAACCGGGCTTGACCCCAACCAGATCATCGAGATCAGGGAGGTGATTCGGAAACAGGGCCAGGATAAAACCGTGTTGTTTTCCTCCCATATCCTCCAGGAAGTGGAAGCCATTTGTCACCGAATCATTATCATCAACAAAGGAAAGCTGGTGGCCGATGACAGTCTGGCCAACCTGCGCCGGCAATCAGACGGTCAGGTCGTAAAAGTGAAGTTTCAGGAGGCCATCGACAAAAACCTGTTGGAGAAATTACCGGCATCCATGTCCGTTAACCCTGGTGGAACAAACGAGTGGCTGTTAGCTACAACTGATCCTGATCAGTTGAGGAAACAAATCCTTGAACTGGCTTTGCAGCATAACCTCAACGTCGTTTCTTTGCAAAGCGAAAACCAGAGTTTGGAGGAGGTGTTCAGAACATTGACCAAAGCATGAGGTTCGAAGTCGGAAGTCCGATGACCAAAGTCTTGTATCCGTTCTTTTACAACCTGCCTCCGACCTCCAACCCGGACCACAGACTATAAATCGAACAATAAAACAATAATCATGAGTTACATTTCCGAAATTTTTGCCCGCCAGATTCTGGATTCCCGGGGCAACCCCACCGTAGAAGTTGATGTTATTACTGATGAAGGTGCCATTGGCCGCGCCGCCGTACCCAGCGGAGCCAGCACCGGTATCCATGAAGCCGTTGAACTTCGTGATAACGATAAAAAGAAATACATAGGTAAGGGTGTATTGAAAGCCGTGAAGAATGTAAACGACACCATCGCCCCCGCCCTGCTGGGATATGATGTGGCCGACCAAACCGGTATCGACCAGATGATGATCGAACTGGATGGCACACCCAATAAAGGAAAACTGGGTGCCAATGCCCTGCTGGCTGTGAGCATGGCCGTGGCTAAAGCCGCTGCCGAAGAAGCCTCCCTCCCGCTTTTCCGTTATATCGGTGGCACCAACGCCAAAACGCTCCCCATCCCCATGATGAACATCCTGAACGGAGGAGCCCATGCCGATAACAAGATCGACTTCCAGGAATTCATGGTCATGCCCGTTGGCGCCCCTAACTTCAGCGAAGGCCTTCGCTGGGGAGTGGAGATCTTCCATGCCCTGAAGACCGTTTTAAAGAAAAAAGGGTTCAGCACCAACGTAGGTGATGAAGGTGGCTTCGCCCCCAATATCCAAAGCAATGAAGAAGCTATTGAAACCGTGCTGACCGCTATCGAAGCGGCTGGTTACAAAGCCGGTACCCAGATCAAGATCGCCATGGATGCCGCCAACAGCGAACTTTGGGATGGCAAAAAGAAAAAATATGTATTCCATAAGAGCAGTGGCAAAGAAATGTCCAGCGAACAACTAGTAAAATACTGGGAAGGCTGGGTGAAAAAATACCCCATCTGCAGCATTGAAGACGGTATGGCCGAAGATGATTGGGCCGGTTGGAAAATGCTCACTGAAGCCATCGGCAGCAAATGCCAACTGGTAGGTGACGACCTTTTTGTGACCAACGTAACCCGCCTGCAACAAGGGATCGAAAAGAACGTAGGTAATGCCCTGCTGGTTAAAGTAAACCAGATCGGTACCGTTACTGAAACCATCAATGCCGTTACCCTGGCCCAACATAATGGTTACAATACCATCATGAGCCACCGTAGTGGTGAAACCGAAGATACAACCATCGCCGACCTGGCCGTGGCTCTGAACTGTGGACAGATCAAAACCGGTTCCGCTTCCCGTACCGACCGTATGGCCAAGTATAACCAACTCATCCGCATTGAGGAATTACTGGGTCAAAGTGCCGTGTATCCAAAGGGAAAGATCAAGTTTTTAAAGTAAATTGAAAGCTATTAGCTGTTAGCAGTTAGCCTTTAGCCCTCAACTAATCGCTAACTGCTAATAGCAAATAGCGCATCATTGTCCGCCCAATACCATTGAAATGAAGCTCCTCTCCCGCATCCCCGCCTGGCTACGCAATAAGTACTTTATTGCGACGGCTGTTTTTGCCGCCACCCTCCTGTTTTTTGATAAAAACGACTTCTTTACCCAACGAAGCCGTACCCAGGAACTCCGGATGCTGGAAAAATCTAAAGCCCATTACCAGGCAGAAATCGCCAAAGAACAAAAAGAACTGAACCTCCTCAAAAACGACACCACCACCGTAGAACGCTATGCCCGGGAGAAATACCTGATGAAAAAAGACAATGAGGATGTTTATGTGGTGCCGGAAAAGGATAAAGAATAACAGCAAATACCCAATAGCTAATAGCCGTTAGCTTTTAAGTAGTTAATAATCAATATCTTAAACTCCGCCCCCCAGCCGCTTCCCATTCTCCCACAATAATTATATCTTACCTGTCGTTTATAACCCGGACACTTTCTGAATTTACTACTTTCTAATTTCTAGGACATTAAAGGTTTGCCCATGAGCAATTTTACGCCAGAGGATCTCTTAATGTATTTGTACAAGGAAACAACACCTGAACAATCGGCCGCTATTGATGAGGCATTAAAAAACGATTGGACCCTACGTGAAAAGCTGAACGTATTGAGGGCTTCGATGCAAAGGATCGACACCATTGTTGAATCGCCCCGCACCGAAGTCGTTCTGAACATCCTGAACTATGCCCGTCTGGTCAGCGCTGAACAGGTGAAGTAATAAGATTTCTTCTATCCAATTTACCGGCATCCGCCTTAAGCGGATGCTTTTTTATTTTTATCCTAAACCAGAGGACACTTAATTTGCGGTATGACCCGAAAGGAACGCTACCGTTTTATCATTGATTACTTCTCTACCCATGCCCCGGAGGCCGAAACCGAGCTGATTTACGACAACCCTTACCAGTTATTAGTTGCTGTCATCCTCTCAGCCCAGTGCACCGATAAACGGGTGAATATGACCACCCCCGCCATCTTTGAATCCTTCCCCGATCCGGAAACCCTGGCTAAGGCAGAATTTGAGGAACTGTTCCCCTTCATCCGCAGTATCTCCTATCCCAACAACAAGACCAAACACCTGATTGGGATGGCCCAAAAGCTGGTGAACGAGTTTGATGGTAAAGTACCCCTCACTGTGGAAGAACTCGTGAAACTCCCGGGTGTTGGCAGAAAAACGGCCAATGTAATCACTTCGGTAATCGATAACCAACCCAATATGGCCGTGGATACCCATGTATTCAGGGTCAGCCACCGTATTGGTCTTGTTCCTCAAACCGCCACCACACCCCTGGCCGTTGAAAAAGAACTGGTAAGACATATACCTACCGAACTCATTCACAAAGCCCACCATTGGCTTATCCTTCACGGACGATACACCTGTCTGGCCCGAAATCCCAAATGCGAAGCATGTGGTTTGAAACCTGCCTGCCGGTACTTTCAGGATTCGTTGCGGTGAAAAATTCCATCCCTTACGTACTTCTTCTTAGAAAATACTCTTATCCATCAATTTTAGCACAATCCTTGCTCCATAGCGATGAATCCCTGCTATGGACCACCAACCGCTGAAAACCAAATCCTGTATCCTGATCGGCATGCTTATGCTCTGCCTGTCCCAACTGGCTATGGCACAATTGCCTCAGCTCCAGTGGGCCAATAAATACGGCGGTTCTGCCGTGGATATTCCCTTCGTCATTAAACTGACCGCCGATGGCGGTACCATTGTTGCCGGATACACCGACTCAAAAGATGGCCATGTCTCCAATGCCGCTTCGCGGGATTATTGGGACCTCTGGGTCACCAAACTCGACCGCTGTGGCAATATTCAATGGCAACGGGTTTGGGGTGGCACCGGTTATGAGTCCGCCCGCGACATTGAACAAACAGCCGATGGCGGTTATATCGTGTTGGGTGAAACCAATTCCACCGATGGTGGTGTGGTTGCCGGATTTGGTGGTACGAAAGACATTTGGTTGCTCAAACTTGACCCGGCCGGCACCCTGCAATGGCAGAAAAGATATGGAGGATCAGGTCTTGATATCGGAAACCACCTGCAGATTTTAGAAGACGGCTCTTTTCTTATTGCCGCTTCCTCCTCCTCCAATGATGGGGATATTCATGGCAATCATGGCACAGGCGGCTATACCGATGCCGTCATCATGCGGATCAACGCCTCGGGTGGAATGGTATGGAGCAAGTGTTTTGGCGGCAGCAAGAACGAGGAATTGCTCGACTTTGAGATCATCAACAACCGGATCTATCTTGGAGGATATGCCAACTCAACGGATGGCGATATTCCCCCCAGTCAAAAGAACTACGACGTATGGCTCTTGGCCGTTGACCTCAACGGGAATAAGATCTACAGCAAAGTATATGGTGGCGCCCAGAATGACGTAGCCTACAGCATGACATTGGCCCGTGATGGTTCACTCACCTTTGCGGGTTATACCACTTCCAATGATGGCGATGTCAGCGGCGCCAAAGGAAGCCAGGATTATTGGGTGTTGAATATCGGCACCAATGGTACCCTGAACTGGCAAAAAGTACTGGGTGGCTCCGATGCGGAATACGCCAACCATATCCTCACCGATGCCGATGGTGGTTTCCTTATTGGTGGTATTTCCTATTCCAATGATGGCGACGTAACAGCCGCCATGGGAGAAGGGGATTACTGGGTAGTAAAACTGGATGCCAC
>JAYRZH010000060.1:0-18933 GCA_041916555.1 Chitinophagaceae bacterium
CCAGGGATTGAACGACGGCGAGTTTTGCGGCGCCGGAGGTGGTTTTTTTTTTGGAGGTGGTGGGGTACCCGGAGGGGTATTTTGTGGAGGGGAAGGGAGGGGAAGGGATGGGGGATATTGGGTAGAACCTAATGATTATGAACACATAATCAAAGTTTAATAATGGGAAGAACGGAATAGGGAATGGCAGGAGAATTCGGTGCTGAAATAATTTTTTCGCTTCAAACCCGCTACCAGTCTGGCTTTGGTGTTTTCGGGGGTATTTTTTTTCAAAAAAGATTTGTTGGAGAACGAACGCGTCCTATCTTTGCGACCCGCAAATGAAAAGCGGGCCAGTTCTACGACATAAGTGATTCAGGAGAAAGGGAGTGTGAATAAAATTCAATGAATTTTTTTGTGGGGAAGTGAGGTTGCAGTATCTTTGCCGTCCGTCTCAAAAAAACGGGCAAGTTCTTCTCTAATAATCATCTGATTTTCATGCCAATTTTTTTCGATTTTTTGAAAAATAATTTGGCTAGAAATAAAAAGGCTCTTACCTTTGCACTCCCGTTCAAAAAACGGGTAGGCGTAAAAGCCAAAAGATCTTTGAAAGTTGGGAAACAATAGCACATAAATAGACTCTATTTATGCACTTAGGTAAGTCAAGCGAAATATTCGATTTGACACGTTAATTCTACTTTGAATTAGCAGTCAGCATCAAACAACATTTACAATGGAGAGTTTGATCCTGGCTCAGGATGAACGCTAGCTGCAGGCTTAATACATGCAAGTCGAGGGGCAGCGCGGTGTAGCAATACACTGGCGGCGACCGGCAAACGGGTGCGGAACACGTACGCAACCTTCCTTCAAGCGGGGAATAGCCCAGGGAAACTTGGATTAATACCCCATAATACATTTGGTTCGCATGGACTGATTGTTAAAGAATTTCACTTGAAGATGGGCGTGCGTCTGATTAGGTAGTTGGCGGGGTAACGGCCCACCAAGCCTACGATCAGTAACTGGTGTGAGAGCACGACCAGTCACACGGGCACTGAGACACGGGCCCGACTCCTACGGGAGGCAGCAGTAAGGAATATTGGGCAATGGACGAAAGTCTGACCCAGCCATGCCGCGTGGAGGATGAAGGTCCTCTGGATTGTAAACTTCTTTTATCTGGGAAGAAAAAAGGGAATTCTTTCCCGTCTGACGGTACCAGATGAATAAGCACCGGCTAACTCCGTGCCAGCAGCCGCGGTAATACGGAGGGTGCAAGCGTTATCCGGATTTACTGGGTTTAAAGGGTGCGTAGGTGGGCTGGTAAGTCCGTGGTGAAATCCCCGAGCTTAACTTGGGAACTGCCATGGATACTATTGGCCTTGAATTTTCTGGAGGTTAGCGGAATATGTCATGTAGCGGTGAAATGCTTAGATATGACATAGAACACCGATTGCGAAGGCAGCTGGCTACAGAAACATTGACACTGAGGCACGAAAGCGTGGGGATCAAACAGGATTAGATACCCTGGTAGTCCACGCCCTAAACGATGATTACTCGACATACGCGATACACTGTGTGTGTCTGAGCGAAAGCATTAAGTAATCCACCTGGGAAGTACGACCGCAAGGTTGAAACTCAAAGGAATTGACGGGGGTCCGCACAAGCGGTGGAGCATGTGGTTTAATTCGATGATACGCGAGGAACCTTACCTGGGCTAGAATGTCACGCGACCGCCGGTGAAAGCTGGTTTTATAGCAATATACGCGTGATAAGGTGCTGCATGGCTGTCGTCAGCTCGTGCCGTGAGGTGTTGGGTTAAGTCCCGCAACGAGCGCAACCCCCATCACTAGTTGCCATCAGGTAACGCTGGGAACTCTAGTGAAACTGCCGTCGTAAGACGTGAGGAAGGAGGGGATGATGTCAAGTCATCATGGCCTTTATGCCCAGGGCTACACACGTGCTACAATGGGGCGTACAAAGGGCTGCAACATAGCGATATGAAGCTAATCCCAAAAAACGCCTCTCAGTTCAGATCGCAGTCTGCAACTCGACTGCGTGAAGCTGGAATCGCTAGTAATCGTATATCAGCAATGATACGGTGAATACGTTCCCGGACCTTGCACACACCGCCCGTCAAGCCATGGAAGCCGGGTGTACCTAAAGTCGGTAACCGCAAGGAGCCGCCTAGGGTAAAACTGGTGACTGGGGCTAAGTCGTAACAAGGTAGCCGTATCGGAAGGTGCGGCTGGAATACCTCCTTTTTAGAGCTTATCCCGCTATAAGCGGGGCAGACTTTCCGGCTATTGTTTCCCTTTCTTTCATTGTTTTAAGTTCTTTTAATTTAAGTTACCCGATCAGCCCGAACAATCGGGAAGCTACAAACAGATCCGTAGCTCAGCCTGGTTAGAGCACTACACTGATAATGTAGGGGTCAGCAGTTCAAATCTGCTCGGGTCTACACAAATTCTTAGCTAATAGCTATGAGCTTATAGCTATGAGCTGTACCAAGGGGGATTAGCTCAGTTGGCTAGAGCATTAGCTTTGCAAGCTAAGGGTCATCGGTTCGACTCCGATATCCTCCACCATCATGAGGAGGGTGAATAGTCGGAATTTAGTTCTTTACATCTGATAATGGCAAAAGGCCTGGTGGTTCGCAACCACATTATCAACACACTAATCAGAGTAAGCTGATAGCTTCTGGCTAATGGCTTTAGATTAGAAAGTTCTTTGACATATTGGGAAAGTTGTTAGATGAGTATCTAATAATTTATCGATCACATTTTTTAGAACACACCATTTTTTGGTTGGTCTGGAAGCAATGTGGTCGGGTAACAACTACAATGAACAATCTAGTTCTAGAATTTTTTTAAAGCAATTAAGGGCGCATGGTGGATGCCTTGGCTCTGAGAGGCGAAGAAGGACGTGGTAAGCTGCGATAAGCTGAGGGGAGCTGCACACAAGCATTATATCCTCAGATCTCCGAATGGGACAACCCGTTACGCTGAAGGCGTAACATTCCGCAAGGAAAGCCAACCTCCTGAACTGAAACATCTAAGTAGGGAGAGGAAAAGAAAACAATAGTGATTCCCTGAGTAGTGGCGAGCGAAAAGGGAATAGCCTAAACTCTGGCGGCGTGCTGCTAGAGGGTTGTAGGACTGCATTTAGAAATCATCATCAAGTTGAATCTTCTGGAAAGTTGAGCCATAGCGGGTGATAGCCCCGTAAACGTAAATTGATGAGGACGAGCAGTATCCTGAGTAGGGCGGGACCGGAGAAATCCTGCCTGAATCTGCCAGCACCATCTGGTAAGGCTAAATACTCCTGAGAGACCGATAGTGAACCAGTACCGTGAGGGAAAGGTGAAAAGCACCCCAAACAGGGGAGTGAAATAGTACCTGAAACCGTGCGCCTACAAGCGGTCGGAGTCCGCCTCGGCGGATGACGGCGTGCCTTTTGCATAATGAGCCTACGAGTTGCTCCTCACTGGCGAGGTTAAGTTCTTTAGTAACGGAGCCGTAGCGAAAGCGAGTCCAAATAGGGCGCTTAGTCAGTGGGGGCAGACGCGAAACTTTGTGATCTATCCATGAGCAGGTTGAAGTCCCGGTAAAACGAGATGGAGGACCGAACTCATTAACGTTGAAAAGTTATGGGATGACTTGTGGATAGGGGTGAAAGGCCAATCAAACTGAGAGATAGCTCGTTCTCCCCGAAATGTTTTTAGGAACAGCCTCGGATTCTAGAGTATGTTAGAGGTAGAGCTACTGATTGGGCTAGGGGGCTTCACCGCCTACCAAACCCTGACAAACTCCGAATGCTAACATATATCTCCGGGAGTGAGGCTACGGGCGCTAAGGTCCGTGGCCGAGAGGGAAATAACCCAGAATAGCAGCTAAGGTCCCTAATACGTAGTTAAGTTGATCAAACGAGGTGGGGTTTCTATAACAGCCAGGATGTTGGCTTGGAAGCAGCCATTCATTTAAAGAGTGCGTAACAGCTCACTGGTCGAGAGACCCCGCACGGAAAATAATCGGGCATCAAACTACGAACCGAAGCTCTATGATAACGCCTCTGGCGTCATCGGTAGGGGAGCATTGAAATCAGCATCGAAGGTGTACGGCGACGTATGCTGGAGCGGTTTCAAAAGAAAATGTAGGCATAAGTAACGATAAATAAGGTGAAAAACCTTATCGCCGAAAGTCTAAGGGTTCCTGATCAACGCTAATCGGATCAGGGTTAGTCCGGTCCTTAGGCAAACCCGAAAGGGGTAGCTGATGGAAAGCAGGTTAATATTCCTGCACCTGCTATGCATTAAAAGTGACGGAGAATGCTAGTGACATAAGCTGACGGAATAGCTGAGTGGATCCTTCGGGTGAAACGTAGTCATGAATGTTCTTCCAAGAAAAGCGAGCATAGCAGCCGGTACCGCAAACCGACACAGGTAGACGGGATGAGTATTCTAAGGCGCTCGGGTGAGCCGTGGAGAAGGAACTAGGCAAATTGACGCTGTAACTTCGGGATAAAGCGTTCCCACTTCGGTGGGATTCAATGAAATGGTTCAACCAACTGTTTAGCAAAAACACAGGGCCCTGCAAAATCGAAAGATGACGTATAGAGCCTGATACCTGCCCGGTGCTGGAAGGTTAAGGAAGGGTGTTCGGCGCAAGCCAAAGCTCCTGACTGAAGCCCCAGTAAACGGCGGCCGTAACTATAACGGTCCTAAGGTAGCGAAATTCCTTGTCGGGTAAGTTCCGACCTGCACGAATGGTCTAATGAGTTGAACACTGTCTCCTCCACGAGCCCGGTGAAATTGTAGTATCGGTGAAGATGCCGGTTACCCGCCACGGGACGGAAAGACCCCGTGAACCTTCACTACAACTTTGCATTGATTTTGAGTTACGAATGTGTAGCATAGTTGGGACGCTTTGAAGCCTTGCCGCCAGGTAGGGTGGAGCGGTCGTTGAAATACCAACCTTTTTTGACTTAGAATCTAATCCGCTTCCGCGGAAACAGTGCATGGTGGGTAGTTTGACTGGGGTGGTCGCCTCCTAAAGAGTAACGGAGGCTTGCAAAGGTACCCTCAGTACGGTTGGTAATCGTACGTAGAGCGCATTAGTATAAGGGTGCTTGACTGTGAGGCACACAAGCCGAGCAGGGACGAAAGTCGGCTAAAGTGATCCGGCGGTTCTGTATGGAAGGGCCGTCGCTCAAAGGATAAAAGGTACTCCGGGGATAACAGGCTGATCTCCCCCAAGAGCTCATATCGACGGGGAGGTTTGGCACCTCGATGTCGGCTCGTCACATCCTGGGGCTGGAGAAGGTCCCAAGGGTTCGGCTGTTCGCCGATTAAAGTGGCACGTGAACTGGGTTCAGAACGTCGCAAGACAGTTCGGTCCCTATCTGTGGTGGGCGTCAGGAGATTGAGAGGACATGACCTTAGTACGAGAGGACCGGGTCGTACGTACCGCTGGTGTATCAGTTGTGCCGCCAGGCGCAGTGCTGAGTAGCTATGTACGGACAGGATAAACGCTGAAAGCATCTAAGCGTGAAACCTTCCTCAAGATGAGTCTCCTTTTAAGGGCCGTCAAAGACTATGACGTTGATAGGCTACAGGTGTAAAGCTGGTGACAGCAAAGCCGAGTAGTACTAATTGCCCGTACGCTTTAATTTTTTTTACTAATTATTAGTCTCTCTAACTTTTCCCGATATGTCAATCTTATTTGAGTTATAAGTGACAGGTTCTAAGCTCTTTTGCTTATTACCTAATACTTTCAACTTCTTATGGTGGTTTTACCGAGGGTGTTCACCTCTTCCCTTACCGAACAGAGTAGTTAAGCCCCTCATGGCCGATGGTACTGCACCACAATGCGGGAGAGTAGGTAGCTGCCATATTCTTTTAAAGCCCTCTGGTTTTCCAGAGGGCTTTTTTTTTGCTACTGATATTAACCCTTTTCCTTATTTCCTCCCCCATAACCCTCCCCCAAACCATTTAAGGGTTCCAATTGTTTCTCCCTCATGACCGTCTCCATCTGCTGGCTCCGTCGCGACCTCCGACTCCACGATAACGCCGCCCTCTACCACGCCCTCCGTAGCGGCCACCCGGTCGTACCCCTCTTTATCTTCGACAGAAATATCCTCGATGAACTGGATGATAAATCTGACCGCCGCGTTCAATTCATACACAACGCCCTGTCCTCCATTCAAGATAAACTTACCTCCCTTCACGCCTCCCTAGATGTGCGTTACGGAAACCCCCTCCAAATCTGGAATGAACTCATCGCCCAATACAAGATCGCAGGCGTTTATACCAATCACGATTATGAACCCTATGCCCAGGATCGTGACAACACTATTGAAAATCTACTCCGTCAACACCAAATCCCCTTTCATCACTTCAAAGACCAAGTCATCTTTGAAAAAAATGAAGTCTTAAAGGATGATGGTAAACCATATACGGTATTCACTCCCTATTCAAAAAAATGGAAGGCCTCCCTCCAACCTTTCTTTCTGAAATCCTATCCAACTGAAAAATACTTCAACCTATTTCATCATCAGTCATCCCTGCCCATTCCTTCCCTGGAAGAAATGGGATTTCAACCCACCCAGGCTGAATTTCCTCCTGCCCAATGGGATGAAAAACTGATTCGGAAATACAAAGAACAAAGAGATTTTCCCGGTATTCCCGGTACCTCCCAACTTAGTGTCCACCTCCGTTTTGGAACCATCAGCATTCGTGAACTGGCCCGTACAGCCGGCTCTTGGAATGAAACCTTTCTCAACGAATTAATCTGGCGCGACTTCTATCACATGATCCTATGGCATTTTCCCCAGGTTGTCGGTTATTCCTTTAAACCGGATTATGATAAAATCAATTGGAGAAATGATAAAAGAGAATTTGAAGCCTGGTGCCAGGGATTAACAGGTTACCCGATAGTGGATGCCGGTATGCGAGAGCTTAACAGCACCGGATACATGCATAACCGCGTACGCATGATCGTGGCCTCCTTCCTCACCAAACACCTGCTGATCGATTGGCGCTGGGGTGAAGCCTATTTTGCCAAAAAACTGAATGATTTTGATCTCGCGGCAAACAATGGAGGATGGCAATGGGCCGCCGGAAGCGGTTGCGACGCAGCCCCCTATTTTCGGGTATTCAACCCCTATCTCCAAACATTAAAGTTTGACCCGGATCTAAAATATATCCGGAAATGGGTCCCCGAATTTGAAGAACTCACCTATCCTTCACCCATCGTGCCTCATGAAGTGGCCCGTGAAAGATGCCTGAAGGCCTATGCTGTTGCCTTAAAAGGTGAAAAATTAGTCCGCTAAGGTTTCCCGGCTCACCTGCTCCAGAACACGGATCGCCTCCATGCCCTCATTCCCGAGGTCAAGGCTGTAATGATTAACGTATAACTGAATATGCTGTCGCATGACTTCCTCACTCATCGCCTGGGCATGGCATACCACATAATCGGAAACCTGGGGCCATCGATCAAAGGCGTATTGAAGACTTGTCCTGATCAATCCTTCCACCCTGTCTGCCCATTCCTTTTCAAGATCACGCCGGATATAAATCCCCCCAAGTGGTATGGGCACTTTCATCTTTCTTTCCCATTCTTCCCCCAGGTCAGTTACCTTCAACAATCCCTTTTGCGCATAGGTGAACCTGTTTTCATGGATCAATACTCCCAGATCCACCTCTCCCGTTAATACTGCTTCCTCAATATCAGAAAACAGATAGGGTATTTTTTCTTTTGCTTCAGGATACGCAAAGGATAGTAATAAATTGGCCGTGGTAAATGCGCCGGGAATGGCAATCCGAAGGCCGGCAACCGATGAGGGTGTAATGGGTTTAGCGCTTACCAGCAATGGACCAACCCCTTTTCCCAGGGCAGCACCGGCGTTTAACAACCGGTATTTATCTCGCACCCGAAAACCTGTGGCAAAACTGAGTTTGGTGATATCCAGTTTTCCTTCAATAGCCCAGCGGTTCAAGGTTTCCACATCTTCCAACACGGGCTGAAAAGATACCCCATCATAAGGGATATGCTGATGGACTAACGCATCAAAAATAAAGGTATCATTCGGACATGGAGAAAAGCCAAGACTGAATTGCATGAATGAAATTATTTAGATCCTGGTTAAGATATCAAGGAGTGAAAGGTTCAGGTTCTCAATGGCGCCCCGAAGGTCCCACTTTTTTTTATCCCTTACCCCCACCATATTTGATACTGCCCTGATTTGAAGAAATGGAACTTGCTCCATCAAACAGGTATAGTGTAGGGCCGCGCCCTCCATCGATTCCAGGGAAGCGTTGTATTTCTGCCTGATCATCCGGCTGGCCGATTGCCCACTGGTGATCTGGTTGACAGTTACGGCAGACACCTTCTTCAAACCGGTTTTCCGGATCAATTCCTTATGTGGATTGGGTAGCTTGCCCTGTTTGTAAGGGAACTGACCGGGTTTAGCTAATCCCATTTCAAAAATATCCTGAAAACCATTTTTTTCACGGACTCCCTGGTCAGCTACCCGGTCATCTGATACCACCCATACAGATCCCGGCGCACGGAAATCCTCAAAACTTCCTGCCACACCGGCTTGAATGATCAGATCCGGTCGCTTTAACTGGATCTGTTTTTGGATCGCATTAGCGGAGGCCAGCAGACCAACCCCGGAGACCAGGAAATCAAGGTTATGCCTGGTGAGGGAATCCGGGCCCTGGTCACGGCATTGCCGCAATAAAGGGCTGATCTCTAACGAAGTGGAGGCAAGGAGAAGGATTTGCATACTGCAAGGTACGGTTCGGGGCGGTAATAATGAATCCTGGCAAATTTCCTAACTTTGCCCGCTCTAAACGAGGCTGAATGGTGTACCTGACCCGAATAGAACATTTTAACGCGGCTCATAAATTGTTCAATCCCAATTGGACAAAAGAGAAAAATGAGGAGGTCTTTGGCAAATGTGCCAATGCCAACTGGCATGGGCATAATTTTGAATTGTATGTGACCATCAAAGGGGAACCCGATCCCGATACCGGATTTATTTTCGATGCCAAAAAACTCAGTAAGCTGATTAACCAGCACGTCATTGACAAATTAGATCACCGCAACCTGAACGAGGACGTGGATTTTATGAAAGGGAAAATGTGTTCCATTGAAAACCTGGTCATGGGTATATGGCAGGAATTGGAACCCAAGCTTCCCGCCTCGGTTCAGCTCCATTGCCTCAAACTGGTGGAAACCCCAAAGATATTTGTGGAGTATTTTGGGGAAGGGAGAAAATAAGGGTGTGGTGATTGAACGAAGTTCGAACAGTTTTCCTTGCTCCCTGTTACCCTAAAGTCGTAATTTCAATACATGACTGAAAAGGTCGCGATATTCCGCAAAGAGCAATTCAATGCCGCCCACCGGTTAAACAACCCCGAATGGGATGAAGCGACCAATCAAAAGGTTTTTGGAAAATGTAACCTTCCTCATTACCACGGTCATAACTATGAGCTGATCGTAAAAGTAGTGGGGGTACCTGATCCACAAACCGGTTATGTAATGGATATGAAAAAATTGTCCGACCTGATTCACCAGGAAATCATCGAACGGTTTGACCACCGTAACCTGAACCTGGATACGGTTGAATTTAAAAACCTGAACCCGACAGCCGAGAATATTGCGGTGGTAATTTATAAATTGCTCAGGCCCCATATCGAAGCGGATTGTGACCTGCAGGTAAGGTTGTATGAAACACCCCGGAATTTTGTCGAGTACCCCGTTTCCTAACAATTGAATTAAAATCTGATGGCGTATAAAAAAACTGAAGAGTACGATGCCGCCTCGACTGCGGGGCTGATTGAATCCTATCACAGTATCCTGAAACACCTAGGGGAAAACCCCGAGCGCGAAGGACTTGTGAAAACACCCGAACGTCTGGCCAAGGCCATGCAATATATGACCCAGGGATACCAAATGGATGCCAGGGCGATCATTAACTCGGCCAAGTTTCATGAAGAGGTAAGTGAAATGGTGATCGTAAAGGATATTGAACTTTACAGCATGTGCGAACACCACATGTTGCCCTTTTTTGGCAAAGCCCATATTGCCTATATCCCCAATGGCTGGATAACCGGTCTAAGCAAGATCGCCCGGGTGGTGGATGTTTATTCACGGCGCCTGCAGGTACAGGAAAGGCTCACCGTTCAGATCATGAACGCCATTAAGGAAACCCTGAACCCGGTAGGCGTGGCAGTGGTGATCGAGGCCAAACACCTGTGCATGATGATGCGTGGGGTGCAAAAACAGAATTCAGTGACCACCACCTCGGCATTCGACGGAGAATTCCATAAAAACAGTACCCGGAGTGAATGTCTGAAACTCATCAGTGCGGATTTACATTAACCCGTATATTTGCAGCAGGAAGGTTTGATTGAGTAGTCGATCAAACTTTTTTTTTGGGTGGGGGGGGGTAAAACTTTAATTTATGAAACAGGCGTTTGTTTTTCCAGGTCAGGGTTCCCAGTTTCCGGGTATGGGAAAAGAGCATTATGAGAATAGTGCTTTTGCCAAAAAACTTTTTGAACAGGCCAATGAAACCCTTGGGTTTCGGATTTCTGATATCATGTTCTCCGGATCGGAGGAAGACCTGAAACAAACCAAGGTTACCCAGCCTGCCGTTTTTCTTCACTCCGTAATTGCTTATAAGTCGATTGGGGATGCCAAACCCGATATGGTGGCCGGTCATTCCCTGGGAGAATTTTCCGCCCTGGTGGCCAATGGCGTGTTGAGTTTTGAAGATGGCCTTAAGCTGGTATCAGTACGGGCCCTAGCCATGCAAAAAGCCTGCGAAGCCCAACCTTCCACCATGGCAGCGGTGCTGGCCCTGGCAGATGAAAAAGTGGAAGCAATATGCGCGGAAGTAACGGCCGAAACCGGAGAGATTGTTGTCCCCGCCAACTATAATTGCCCCGGTCAACTGGTGATCAGCGGCTCCATCAAAGGAGTTGAAATCGCTTGTGAAAGGATGAAGGCCGCCGGAGCAAAAAGGGCGCTCGTATTGCCTGTCGGGGGAGCTTTTCATTCCCCATTAATGGCCCCCGCCAAAGCCGAACTCAAAGAAGCCATTGATTCCACAACCTTTTATACACCCACCTGTCCGGTTTACCAGAATGTGGTTGCCAAAGCCGTCATGGATCGCGAAGAGATCAAACAGAACCTGATTGATCAACTTACCGGTGCGGTTCGCTGGACACAAAGCGTTCAGTCCATGATCGGTAACGGCGCTACCAAATTTGTGGAAGCTGGTCCGGGCAAGGTACTCCAGGGTTTGATCCAGAAAGTGAACAAAGAGGTTGAAGTGTCCGGGGTTAGCTAACCCCTACTTCGGGCCAGGATATCCTGAATGGGGCACGCATCCCAAATTCAGTATCTTTATATCTACCCAAATCTCCTGGCAATGAGAAAATTGTTTCTGGCGGCAACCCTGCTGCTATCGCTGGTGTCTATCGCCCAAAAAAAACGTTCAACCCCCACCGATCCCCTCAAAGGCATTGAACCATTACTTGAACAGGTACTCAAAGACCGTAAAGGCGTTGGTTTTGCCGTATTAGTGGTGTATAAAGACAGTGTGGTTTATGCAAAGGGATTTGGGTACCGGGATAAAGAAAAAAAATTACCGGTTACACCCAACACCCTTTTTGCCATCGGTTCTTGTACCAAAGCTTTTACTTCCTCCCTGATTGGTTTGCTAAACAAAGAAGGAAAAGTGGAGTATGATAAACCCGTGCGTGGATACCTGCCAGAGCTGGATTTTTTTAATAATGAACTGAATGAATCTGTAACCCTGCGTGATATGATGACGCACCGCACAGGTTTGCCAAGACACGATTATTCCTGGTACCTGTTTAAAACTACGTCCAGGGATAGCCTTTTGCAACGCGTTAAATTCCAGGAACCTTCCGCTTCCCTTCGCCAGACCTGGCAATACAACAATTTTATGTTCCTGGCACAAGGAATGGTGGTTGAAAAATTGACAAAGAAAAGTTGGGAAGCCAATATCCGGGAGCATTTCTTCAAACCTTTGGGGATGACCAGGGCCAATTTCTCGGTAAAGGATATGGCCAAAGATTCAAATGCCTCCCTTGGTTATGCCGTGGTGAAAGATTCGATCATCAAAAAACTCGATTATTATGACATCAATGCCATGGGCCCCGCCGGTAGCATCAATGCCAGTGTAAATGATATGGGCAAATGGCTGATCACCTGGATCAATGGAGGAAAATACAAGGGAACAGAATTGCTTCCCCAGCAATATGTTTCTGAAGCCATGAGTTCGCAGATGATCATCAATGCCGGTCTTCCCAACAAAGAATTTCCCGATAGCTATTTCTCAACTTACGGCTTTGGTTGGATGATGATGTCGTACCGGGGCCACTACCGGGTGGAACATGGAGGTAATATCGATGGTTTTTCGGCCAGCACCACCTTCTTTCCTTCTGATAGCCTTGGTATCGTTGTATTGTCTAACCAGAATGGTTCTGCCATTCCCGGTTTAGTTCGGAACATCATAGCAGACCGTTTTTTGAAACTGGATTTCATAGACTACAATAAAAAGGTGAATGAGGCTGAGGAGAAAGCCAAGAAGGCCAGCCAGGAAGCCACGGCAAAAAGATTGGATGACCGTGTACCCGGCACCCGGCCTACTCATAAGGCAGAGGACTATACCGGCTTATTCCGTCATGAGGGGTATGGAACTTTCAATGTGTTCCAACGAAATGATTCACTGCTGGTGGCTACACCTGGGCAGGAATTCTTACTCATGCATTACCACTACGATATTTTCAGGGCCTTTCCCATGGAACCCGGAGAGAAAGTTGATACCAGTACGGATGGGGATCTGATCCTGCTACATTACCAGATGGATACCCATGGCACGATCAATGGATTTAACATTCAGATTGAGCCTTCCCTCAAACCGCTATTCTTTTCAAGGGTACCCAAGCCGATATCATTTACCCAGGAGGAATTAAAAAAGTTTGAAGGAAATTATGAGTTCGCGCCCGGACAAGGGGCCAGATTTTACACCAAATCAAACGGCATCTTGTACCTTTTTGTAGAAGGACAGCCGGAATATGAATTGGTGCCCCTTGAAAAGAATCAGTTCAAACTAAAAATAATTGAAGGATATTCATGCAAGTTTGAAGAGGATGAATCTGGAAACATCCTGTCAGTAACCTTTATTCAGCCTAACGGTAATTTTAAAGCGATCAAAAAGAAATAATACATGGCCATTGAGATACGCAGGGCAGTCAGGGAAGATTGCCCCAGGTTAATGGAACTGGTTCAGGAACTGGCCGAGTATGAAAGGGCGCCACAGGAAGTGACTGTAACCAGGGAACATTTTGAAGAAAGTGGGTTTGGTCCCAATCCGGTCTGGTGGGCATTTGTAGCCGAGGAAGACGGAGTGATTCTCGGGTTTGCCCTGTATTATATCCGGTTTTCCACCTGGAAGGGACAAAGGATGTATCTCGAAGATATTCTGGTCACGGAGTCCGCGCGAGGAAAGGGGATAGGCCAATTACTGATGGACCGCCTGATCGTGGAAGCCAGGGAGAAAAAACTTTCGGCCATCGTATGGCAGGTACTGGAATGGAATGAACCTGCCATTCGTTTCTATAAACGTTATGATACCTGGTTTGATTCGGAATGGGTGAATGTGGGGATGAATGTGGTTTAGCCCAGCATGGCCTGATCAAGATCGGCCATGATATCCTCTACATTTTCGATACCGGTATTCATCCGGATCAATCCATCGGTAATGCCGTATTTCTCCCGTTGTTCTTTGCCCACTCCATAATGCGTCATAGAGGCAGGATGGGAGAGCAGTGTATCCACGGTGCCAAGTGATACAGTGCGTGTGCACATTTGCAACCGGTCCATAAATTTAACCCCAGCCTCCAATCCACCTTTTAGTTCAAAACTAAGCATGGCACCCGGGTGCTTCATTTGTTTGCTGGCAATAGCATGATCGGGATGGTTGGGCAATCCAGTATAATTTACCCTGGAAACAGCCTGGTGATTATCCAGGAATTGGGCAATCTTCATAGCATTGGCACAATGCCGGTCCATGCGCAGTTCCAGCGTTTTCATTCCCTGTATCAGCAGAAAGGCATCAAAGGGATTGGCATTACCACCCAGCAGCCGATGAGTTTTGGTGATAATGGTATTCATCTTTTCCAGGTCCCTGCCCAATAATACCCCACCTACGGCGGTGCCATGTCCATTCAGGAACTTGGTGGTGGAATGAACAATGTAATCAGCTCCATACCGAAACGGTTGTTGGAGGTAAGGGGTTGCAAAGGTGTTATCGCAAGCGGTGATCTTTCCATACTGGTGGGCAAGCCCAATCAGCAATTCCAGGTCCACACATTGAATAGTTGGGTTTGCCGGGGTTTCCAGGTAAACCATTTTTATGGCCGGGTCATTTTTTAGCAGGTCTTCTGCGATGGAAGGATCCCGCAGATCGGCGATCACTGGTTCTATATGAAAGGATGGAAGGACTTTGTGAAAAATTTCTTCCGTGCCACCATAAAGGGAATAATGGGAGAGTACCTTGTCGCCGGCCTTCAGGTTGCCCAGCAGCAAAGTGGAAATAGCGGCCATGCCCGATGCATGAAGGATGGCCTTGGCCTCTGTATCAAGACCAAAACATTCCAATGCTTTAATTTTTTCCTCGGCTTCGGTAAAAGTGGGGTTGCCCCATCGGCTGTAGATATACCCTTGTTCCTGTCCACTAAAACGCCGCATGCCTTGTTCGGCATTATCATACACAAAAGTGCTGCTGGCATAGATCGGAACCAGATGGGCATAAAGCGGATCCTGTAAATGGCCACCATGAACGGCCATAGAGCCAAACCCGCGAAGGGACTTTTTATTTTCCATGAAAAATAAGTGGGCGGTTAGAGAATACTGTAAAAATAACCGATTTATCCCCGACCAGACCTTGATTTTTTACTTTCAGGGTCATTGAAGAACCACAGACTGAATGCAAGCGCAAAACCAATGGAAATATAGAAGTAATTCCAAAGATCTTTTTCTGTGATGGAGTCCATGTATTCCTTGACTGTGCCTGAGCGAAAGAGGATGCCCAGGATAAAACACATTAGAAAATTAAAGAGAGTAAATAACAGAACCTTGATCCAAAATTTTGCCTTAACCAATAGTCTCATGATAAGTGGGGGTTTTACATCCAGGATAGGCGCATAAAAGTAATTCAATTCCGGAGAGTTGAATACAAGTTTCAAAAAATTAATATGGATCAGGAGTTATATGCCCATTCCACCAGTGTGGAACCCCAGGTGAAACCGCCACCAAAGGCAGCAAGCACAATTTTATCTCCTTTCTTCAATTTGTTTTCCCATTCCCAGAGGCAAAGGGGAATGGTTCCGGAAGTAGTATTGCCATAGCGCTGGATATTGATCATTACTTTTTCCTTGGTCAATCCCATGCGGTTGGCAGTAGCATCAATGATTCGCAGATTGGCCTGGTGAGGTACCAGCCAGGATATATCTTCTCCGGTGAGGTTATTTCGTTCAAGTAATTCGGCACTTACATCCGCCATTCCTTTAACGGCAAATTTGAAAACAGCCTGGCCTTCCTGGTAGATATAGTGTTCTTTATTGGCAACCGTTTCAGCAGTGGCCGGGCGAACAGATCCACCGGCTTTCATGTGCAGGAACTGACAGCCACTGCCATCGCTTTTCAGGATGCTGTCTTTGATGCCAAGACCTTCCGTGTTTGGTTCAAGCAACACAGCCCCGGCTCCATCTCCAAAGATGATGCAAGTGGCCCTGTCGGTATAATCCACAATGGCGCTCATTTTATCAGCCCCGCATACCACCACTTTTTTATAACGACCACTTTCGATCAGGGAAGCTCCCAGGGTTACGGAGTATAAAAACCCGGAACAGGCGGCCGAAACATCAAATCCAAAAGCGTTTTTCGCCCCGAGTTTATCACAGGCAATATTGGCTGTGGCCGGGAATACCATATCGGGTGTAACCGTAGCCACGATCAGGCAATCAATTTCCTCGGGTGAAATACCCCGTTTCTCACAAATCTGCCTGACGGCAGGTACCACCATGTCGGAAGTCCCTTTTCCGGCTCCTTTCAGGATCCGGCGTTCTTCCACACCTGTACGGGTACGGATCCACTCGTCGTTGGTATCCACCATCTTCTCCAGGTCAAAATTGGTTAGCTTGTCATCCGGAACATATCCTCCCACCGATGTAATGGCGGCTGTAATTTTTTGGCTCATGTGAAAAAATTGTCGTGCGAAGATAGGAAAAGGTCTGAAGTCGGAGGTCCGACCCCGGTCTCCCCCCCCCCCCCTTCCATCCTTTTCCGAAATTCGCCCCCAAGATCGCCGTTTTAAGTGGCCGGTTTGTACACAAGTCCCCGGCACTTGTCCATGTCGATGTTCAGGGGGTTGGTTATGAGGTTCATATCAGCCTGAACACTTATTCCCGCATCCAGGATAAGGAGGAAGGGCAATTATTTACCACCTTACTGATCCGGGAGGATGCCCATTTGCTGTTTGGTTTTTATGAACTGGCTGAAAAAGAGATGTTTACGGCATTGTTGGGGGTTTCCGGGGTAGGGGCAGCCACGGCCAGGATGGTGCTTTCCTACCTGAAACCGGAGGAATTTTCCAGGGCTATCCTGAACGGGGATGCCAAAACCCTCGAGAGCATTAAAGGTATTGGCAAAAAAACCGCCGAAAGACTGGTGTTGGAACTGAGGGATAAACTGGCCAAAACACCTGTCGAAACAAGTATTTCTCCCGTGAAACACAATACTTTGCATGCAGATGCGTTAAATGCTCTGGTCGCACTTGGAATAGGGCGGAATATCGCCGACCAGGCCGTCCAGAAAGTCATTCAATCCTTACCCTCAAACGCCTCTGTTGAAGAGGTTATCAAGAAAGCATTACAAACCATATAACCGTATAAGCGTATCGACCCGATTTCTACCTAACTAATTGTCGAGAAATAGACTTGGATCACCGAACCTCCAATATCTTCCGTACGCTCGTACTGTTGCCTGTCCTTTTGATCAGTGGGATGGTCATGGGCAGACATTTGCCTGAATCCCCATTCGGTGTATCTCAACAACCTGACACCAGCAAATACCCCCTGACCGATCGTCGCTCCGACCCTTACTCTTCACCTTCCAGAAACCCATTTGACTTAAAAGACACCGCCTTTGTCAAACGCACCATCGAATACGACCCGGTGACAAAACAGTATTATGTCGTTGAAAAAATCGGCGATAAGTATTACCGCACCCCCATGAGTTATTCGATGAATGAATTCCTCACGATTCAAGGGAAGAAGGAAGAAGCGGATTATTTCCGGAAAAGATCAACCCTGCTCACCGATCTGAACCGCCGGAATTACAAACCCAAGTTCACCTTTATGAAAGATTGGGTTAACCGGATCGTGGGAAATGGAAAGATTGAATTAAGACCCACCGGCTCGGTTGACATTTTTGCTGGATACCAGGGTCAGAAGATCAATAACCCTACCTTACCCGAAAGGGCCAGAAAGAACGGGGGGTTTGATTTCAACATGAATTCCATGCTCCAACTGGACGGGAATATCGGCGACAAGCTTAAACTGCCCATCAACTATAACACCCAATCCACCTTCAATTTTGAAAACCAGCTCAAACTGGATTACCGGGGTGGGGCCGATGATATCGTTAAGCAGTTCCAACTGGGTAATGTAAACTTTACCTCTAAAGGGACCCTGATTCCATCAGCCCAGGAATTGTTTGGTATCAAAACCCAATTGCAGTTTGGAAAACTCTTTATCACCAGCGTACTCGCCAACCAACGCTCCCAACGGCAGTCAATGGGTTTGCAGGGCGGGGCATCTGTTCAGAATTTTACCCTGGAAGCGGATGATTATGAGGAGAACCGGCACTTCCTCATGTCCCAGTACTTCAGGAATAATTATAACACGGCCATGGCCAATCTCCCGGTGGTCAATTCCAATATTCAGATTCTCCGGGTGGAAGTATGGGTGACCAACCGCACCGGGGCCACCACAGAAACCCGTGATGTGGTGGGTTTTATGGACCTGGGGGAGAATGTGCCCTATAGCCCTTTGCTCACCGGTACAGGGAATAACCTGCCCCGCAATGATGCCAATGACCTTTATACAACTTTGCTGAATACCCCCAATGCGCGCAGCTCCACCAACGTTCAAAGTGTATTGACCGGTATCGGTTTCAGACCCGTGCAGGATTTTGAAAAAACATTTGCCCGCAAACTCCAACCCACTGATTATTATTTTAACCCACGTATCGGATTTCTTTCGCTTAACCAGCAATTGCAGCCCGATGAGGTATTGGCCATCGCCTTTCAATATACCTACAACGGAAGGGTTTACCAGGTGGGTGAGTTTTCAACCGATGTGCCTCCCGATTCATCGGGCAATACCCAACCCGTTCTTTTCCTAAAATTACTTAAGGCCACTTCTCAACGGACCAACCTGCCTTTGTGGGACCTGATGATGAAAAACGTTTATTCCGTTGGTTATGGTCAACTCGAACGTCAGGATTTTGACCTGAAGATCTATTACGAAGAACCCAGCCTTGGTATCAAGCAATACCTGCCTCCCGATGATGTATCGGATCCAGCCAACAAAGGAAAGCCCCTGCTTTCCCTTCTTAGCCTCGACCGGTTGAATAACCAGAACGACCCACAACCCGATGGGAAATTTGACTTTGTAGAAGGCTATACGGTCATATCCAATCAAAGCAGGATCATCTTCCCCATTCTTGAACCCTTTGGCCGTGATCTGGAGTATGTTTATAATACCCAAGCGCTGCGGGATAAATACATCTACTACCCACTGTACGATACCATCCGCGCCATAGCCTCAACCTTTGCCAACCTGAACCGGTTTAA
>JAYRZH010000061.1:0-18879 GCA_041916555.1 Chitinophagaceae bacterium
GCCGGTTATCAACTGGTGACGGATGATGCGGCCGGACAGGCATCCCTGTTGGCGCAGGATACAAGGGCCAATGACTTTTATCGTATTGAAGGACATGTGAACCGAAATGTGGATACCGTGGCCGCTGAGTTGGATACGTTGAGAAACGAATACAACCTGCCATTCCAGATCGCCATGGCCTCTCTCCAGGTGGTCAATAACACCAAGCAGGTTTCCTGTCATTTTCCCGATCTGGATGAGGACTACAATTATTACCGCGACAGGGTATTGGGGTATATGAGGGAGTACTTGTTCATTCTGGAACAGTTGCCCACTCCGTTATCACAGGGAATGATCGTTTACATCAAGAACATGATCGAAATCCTCCTGAAAGCCCGCTGTCTCAAGGATTTTGATTATGCGGCTTATAAAAACAACTATGCCCGCATCTTTTGGCTCTGGGTCATGGCCCTGGGAGCAGGCTGGCAGGGTAACCCCGGTGATGCCAGCCAGCAATTCAACCAGACTCTTAACCTGATCAATATCGTTTTCTTTAGCCCTATCTACCGGATCTGGTATTCCTATCTCTACCGGCAAACCTTGCTTGTGGAGATAGAAGTGGATGGTGTTATGGAACTGGCCAAGAAGGTAACCGGATGGGAACACCTGGCCGGGGTAAGAAGAGGGGAAACCTTTTTAATGGTGTATGATTCTCCCCAGAGTAAAAATGTAATCGCTGATTTCAACCTGCCCGATCTGGACAAATGTTCCTGTGGTTGTAAAACCAACCCCTGCGATGGCAAATCACGGTCGCTGGTGTCTCCGTTGGAAAAACCGGTGATCATGATCGTGGACCTCACCAATAACAGCCCCTCCGGAAGGGATAAGGCTTTCTGGGTGGCCAATAAAGGGGTTTACAGACTGGAACTGGAAAGCATGGGTTTTTATAAAGGAGATTCTACCATTGACAAAGAGATCCGGATAACCACGGATGAACAAGGACAGTTCCCTGTTAATTTCCTGGAAGGCCAGTGGGTTAACCATATCGCCGAGGGGAATATGTTTCGGGTTGACCTGGATCCCAACAAAGCAAAGGGCGTGAATGGATTTGGGATCTACTACTATCATCTCAAAGGCGATTTTGACCAGGGTTTGGTCACCGGTCTTCTCTTGCTGGGTATTCAGGGAAAGGTATCTGGTAATTATAACCATATCATTGATGCGATAATTGGAACCAAGCCAGTGCCTTCTTATCCCTATGCCAAAGCGGATTTCCGCAAAGAAAAGGTAGAGCTGAAATTTCCCCAAGGGGCGACAACACAAAATGCCAGTGGGAAGCAGGTGCAGGTCATCAATACACCCATGGGCAATCAGATAATGATTCGGGAGGATAAGGATAAACACATGTATTTCCTTGTTTCAAAAATCAAAAAACCCGAAGTGGTTGAATATCCTTTTATCCTGATTGCCAATAACAATTCAGTTAATGGAACCTTGGTGGTTAATATTTATGAAAAGGGAGGAGCACCACCTGCAGGTCCTGTAAAAGGGGTGGTATTGGATGAGAAAGGGAACCCCGTCAGTGAAGCCACTGTTCGGATGGGTAAGAAAGAAGCATACACCGATGAAAAGGGGAATTACTCCATTTCAGGCGGCAAGACCGGGGATGTGGTAGAGATTGAAAAAGAGGGATTCCGTATTAAACGCAGCCAGGTTAAAGCAAAAATGGAGGAGAAGGTAGTCCTGGAATCCGATCCCAGGGAATCCACCGAAGATACCATTCTCAAATCCATGCCTTTATTAAAGGATTGGTTGAAATCAGTGGACCTGGATTCCCTAAAAACCTTTTTTAATCCATGAGCCATATTGTCCATAAGGTAAAAACGGTTGTGTTTGATGCCCAGGTAGCCGATGAAGAAATGGCAGGGGTATGGACCCGGTCTGTCAGGAGCCTGGATATCGACCGCGTAATCGACAAAGCGCTAAAACCTTATGCCAATACTTTACAGTGGTATCGAATCAACAGGATCGAGATAGACCTTGGATGGATTGACCTCGAACAAGAAGATTGGCTTGAGAAATTGTATCAACTGTTGGAGGATGAGTTGGGTCAGATCGGAAAGAAGGCTTCGGTAAACCAACCCACGGGTTTTTCTGAAATGCAAAGGAGGACAGGAATGACTGTCCAGCCCGAACAGGTTTCAGAAGACCTGATGTTTTGGGAATGGGTGGAAACCTGTCTTGTGAAAGGATACCTGCCCTGGCAGCAAATAGAACAAGAACAATGGCAGATCGAACGGTTATGGAAAGAATGGCAGGAGAACAGGGTGGAAACACTCAGGCAATTGAAAGCAATCATTCAAGTTCACCCTGTTGCTCTGGTCCGGTTAATCAATTGGATCAGTACTTCAAACAATATTCGGGAAGCCCTATTGTCAACAATACCGGAAGAGAGAGCACTCTACCGGCAATTTTTTGAATGGATCAGCCAATGGGATCCCCGGTGGCGATCACCGGATAAAAGGACAGAGTATGATCAATGGGTTTGGAAAGCGGTTGTTTTCTATCCGGAGAATAAGGAAGAAAGATGGGAAAATTTCATCCAATGGATTCTTGCCCGTAGCCAGCCCATCGGTATCCATATCCACAAAACAGTCCATCAGCAAAATGATAAAAGCCTGTTGAGTTTTATCCCGGATTCCTTTTCATTTATTCGGGAGCTTAAAGAAATCAGGCAACTGGATCTGGCAGGAAGCGGGGCAGTTGAAATGGAGTCAGGTAGAAAGATACCGTCACCCCTGGAAGAAGCCATAAACCAACCTGCGACGTATGAAGAGGATGAGGAAGAGGCCCTTTTTATTTCTAATGCCGGGATCTGTTTGCTGAACGCGGGGTTGATAAACCAATACTTCAAAAAACTGGGTTGGGTCAGGGATGGTGAATTTGCTGGGGAACGATCGAGTGAAAAAGCTATCTGGTGGTTGGAATACCTGGCCTTTGGAGCCCGTGTCCGGCAGGAATACCATCTCGCGCTGAATAAGATCATTTGCGGATTGGATCCTTCGGCTTTGTTAAACCATTCAAGGAACATTCTTACCAGAAAGGAAAAAGAAGAGGCCGTGAATTGCCTGGCGGAAGTGCTTCAATATTGGACGGCCATAAAAACAGATAAGATTGAAACCCTTCGGGAGAGTTTTTTGCAACGCCCCGGTCGGCTAACGCAAACTGGTGGTCACTGGCAATTACAGGTAGAAGCCAGGGCCTATGACATATTGATCGAACAAATTCCATGGGCTTTTAGCATCATCAAATTTCCATGGATGAAAAAACCTTTGTTTACCCAATGGCCAACCCGAATTTAAAAAGGAACACAGATGACCTGTCGCGCGAACTGGAATGGTTCGGGCAATTGCTGCGTAAGCGTATTCAATGGCAGGTGGAAAAAAGGGAAGGTAGCCTGAAGCTATCCCCTCCCTCCTTGCGTCATTCCCGTTCCATTTATGCTGCCTATGTAAATGGGTACAAACTGAACGCCGAGGAAAGGGTGGTACTGATACTCGGTTTGCTTCCGGCCATTCAACCCTTTTTGATCGAAAGGGTGTTGCAGGAATTTCAATTGACGCCAACCCAGGTCCCCGAAATAGGCGGAGTGAAGGGCACCCATCATGGTGGGCTTCTCCCCACCGGTGAAACGGCTATTTTTCTACTGGCAGGAAATGACCTAGCCAAAAGAATTGAGATCAGCCTTTTCTTTTCTCCCAAACATGTATTTCATGTTCATGGCATACTGAAGCTGGATGAAGTTTCACCCCTCGAACCCGAATGGAGTGGGGCGATACACCTGTCAAGGGATATACTGACCAATCTCACTTCCGGTACACGCTACTATCCGCCATTTAACAGCAGCTTCCCGGCCAGGCTGATTACTACCTCGTATGAGCCGGCACAGTTAATTGTCAGACGGGAAACGAATGAAGGGTTAGATGAGTTAAGGCTTTGGTTAAAGCATAAAGATCATATTTTGAAGAAATGGCATTTTGATTCAAAGATCAGCGAGGGGTATAAATGTCTTTTTTATGGCCCTCCGGGAACGGGTAAATCATTGGCGGCGGCCTTGCTGGGGAAGGAACTGGGATTGCCGGTTTACCGGATCGATCTTTCCATGGTAGTATCCAAGTATATCGGCGAAACCGAAAAGAATATCTCCCAGATATTCGACATGGCCCAGAACAAGAATTGGATCCTGTTTTTTGATGAGGCGGATGCCTTGTTTGGAAAAAGGGCGGTGACTCAAACGGCACAAGACCGGTTTTCCAATCAGGAGGTATCGCACTTGCTGATTAAAATGGATGAATACAATGGACTTGCCATTCTTAGCACCAACTTTTTGCGGAATGTGGACAAAGCATTTTTACGCCGCTTCAATAGTGTGGTGCCATTCCTGCCTCCGGGAGTGGAAGAGCGGCTCCAGTTATGGCAACAGAGTTTTTCTCCCCAAACAGTTCACGACAAGTCGGTCAAACTGGAACATATCGCCCGGGATTTTGCCCTTAGTGGGGCCAATATCATGAATGTGGTCCGCTATGCTTCTGTGATGGCGTTAAAGGACGGAGGAAATATTATCAAGCAGCATTTTATCATAGATGGGATTCGAAAAGAATTAGCCAAGGAGCAGGCCATGGCAACAGAAACGGTAAACTAAACTTTTTTTTATGGGTTTTATCGGACAATCCAAATCGGGTTCTGCCCCCAAAACAAGCGCGTTCAACCAGGGAACGGGTTTGCCGGTGCAAACAAAACTCTCGGTAAGCAAGGCTTCCGATCCTTCGGAAAAAGAAGCGGATAATGTAGCCAGGCGTGTGGTGGATGACCAGAAGGAGAAAAAGGCGTCCTCAAAGAAGGAAGATAAGAGCGCTTCAGACAAAAAGCCTGAACCCATGACCGAGCCCAATACGGAACCAAAAAAGGAAGGCGTTAAAACCAAAAAGGAAGGGGAGAAGGATCAGGTCAGCAAGGCGGAGGAGAAAAAGGACCAGGTAAAAAAAGCGGAGGAAAAGAAAGAGGCGGTAAAGAAAAAAGGCGAAGAAAAAAAAGGGGAGGAGAAAGAGGTTAAAAAGAAAGGGGAAGAAAAAGAGGTCAGTAAAAAAACCGAGGGGGAGGAAAAGGAAGTGAAGAAGAAAGGGGATGATAAAGAAATGAAGAAAAAAGGAGAAGATAAGGAGTTGGCAAAAAAAGGCGAGGAGAAGGAAAAGCCCAAGGTGACAAAAAAGGAAGCCCCTGCCGGGGATAAGAAGGAACCCGTATCGAAGATGGGGGATAAGAACAAGGAGAAAAAGCCAATTGAAAAAGAGAAAGAGGGAAATGTAAAACCCAAAGGGATAAACAAGAAAGAGGAAGGGGGCAAGGAGCCTCCCAAAGTACAGCAGAAACCAAATTTCAGTGCTGCCCAGCGGGCAGAAAGTGCAACCGGGCAGGGACCCGACGCCGGAAAGGATGAAGAAGCTGATGAAGCGAAACTAAATGCCATTGAGCAAAAGATAAATGCCAAGCGAGGCTCGGGGAGACCATTGGAACCACATATCAAGTCGCAAATGACGGATTCCTTCGGGTATGATTTTTCTGAAGTCAGGATTCATGCGGATAAGGAAGCTGCTGAACTATGTGCTTCTTTGAACGCGCAGGCCTTTGCCATTGGCAATGATATATTCTTTAATGAAGGAAAATTTGATCCGGAGAGCGATACGGGGAAAGAATTGCTGGCCCACGAGCTTACTCACGTAGTGCAACAGCGGGATGAGGTACAAAGGGCCAGGGTTCACCGGAAGGATCCTGGTGGTAAAAAGGGCGGGAGTGGTGGTAAAGGAAGAATTGAAGGGAAGGAGATCATTTTACCCTCGCTTGAAGTGCCCCAGTTTAAGTCGCGCAACAAAGGGAAATTTGGTTCCAGTATAAAAAGAAAGTTTCCTTATAGTAGAAAAGCGGCGGAAGGTTCAAAAGGACAGACAGCCATTTGGATGAGCGATCCAGCCATTGGGGAAGGAGTAAAGAAAGGGGTAGAAGGATTAAAGAAGAAAGCAGGTAAGAAGAATGATAGCCCCGGTGTTTATTTCCTGAAATGGAAAGACATTAAGTTGTTCGGTACAGAAGAAACGCTGATTGAAAACAGCAAACGCCCTTTGTGGAATGCTTCGGGCGCGGTTTCTGCCTTTGATGTGGATCACATTGTGGAATTGCAACTTGTTGGGGGGGAGAACACCATCGATAACATGGAGCTGGTCAATTTCTCTGGTAACCGCAGTTCCGGGTCCCTTATTGCCGGTAATATTGAAAAGGGGGTTCAGGAGTTTATTACGGATACGAACCAAAGTTTTGGATTGGATCATGCGTTTGCCAATTACCAGATTAGTTTCGAGAGCATATCCTTCACAGGGAAAACGGAGAAAAGCTCGAAAGGGGGTGGAAAGGATGGCTACTGGGGAAGGGATCAGATTGAAGCTGGTGAGCATTTAGAGAATTTCACCAAAATGTCAGAGGAGGAAATTGAACAGTTATCGGGAACGGATAAGAACCCCGTGGCATTTACTTCTCCGGCGGGAGGTGCAAGACTGGATAAAGATAGCTTGAGCCGGATGCCTGGGTTCAGTGGCTCAATAGTGCTTGACAAAAGTGGTGACCGTGTTGGCTACATTCAGGGAAAGTTTGAGTTAAATAAGAAATTATTTGAGCCACTGGATAATGTCAAGATCAATTTATTTCAAATGCCTGGGGTTGATTTTGGCGGATATATGAAAAGAAGAACGAGAGGGGATGATCTGGAGACGGTATTATCTAATTTGAAGTTGAAAGGGATGAGCCCGGTCGAGATCGAATCAGCCGAGCTGATACCCGGTAAAGGCATTTTCGCAAAGGGAAAAATAATTCCCACTGTTGGTATATTAGGCAAGGATGGTCTTGATATAACCATAAGTGGGCAAGATGTAGAAATATCGAAAACATTTTATGCGGGGGATATCACAGTGCCTCCCCCCTTCAAGATTAATGATGCCAGCCTGACCATTTTTGCCGGAACGGCAGGAATTGGAGTGAGGGGGGATGTGAATTTTGAAATTGTTAATGTTGGTAAGGGAACAATCAGCGGGGAAGGGAAGTCAACAGGTGTATTCGCAATTAAGGGGAACTTCGAATTTGATAAAAAGATATTTAACAAAGCGACGGTCGATGTTTCATACACACACACTTCTGGTGGAGAAGATCAATGGGAAATCAAGGGAAATATCCAAATTCCCAAGGGCAAGATCAAAGGAGTTAAAAAGGCTGATATAACGGTTGGGTATGACGGGAAAACGCTCTCTGCTTCCGGTACTGCCGAGTTTGATATTCCCGGTATCAAATCCGGGAAACTGGATGTTACCTACTCACAAGAACAGTTGGTGATTAATGGGGAAGTGGACCTGAAACACCAGTTGATCAAAAGCGGAAAGGTAAAAGCCACGGTGAGTAAAACCGGGGAAGAATACAAAGTGGCCTTGTCAGGAAATGTGCAACCCAATATACCTGGTATCAGCACCGATCTGAGTGTAGATTACCAGGATGGTATAATAACAGTTACAGGAACAGTTGGATATGCCAAAGGCCGGTTGTCCGGTTCCGTTACCGTAGGGGTAACAAACCGCAGTGTTGGCGCCGATGGCCAGCCGGCAGGAGGGCCTTCCGAATCCCTGACTCCTTTTGGCGGGGGATCACTCACGCTGAAGATCACCGACTGGCTACAAGGTACTGCCGGGGTAAAACTGTTGCCGGATGGAAGTCTTGAAGTAACCGGGAAAATAGGAATCCCCTCCACAGTCAACATTTTCGAGAAGAAAGAGATCAAGAAGGAACTCTTTAAGGCTCCGACCCTTGAAATCCCCATTTTCGCCATCCCCATTGGCAGTCGCAGCATTGGGCTGGTGGCTACCATTGGTGGCGGACTTGAAGGTCATGCCAGCATTGGACCGGGGCAGCTCACCGAAGCCTCGGTGGAAGTGACCTATAATCCCCAGCATGAGGAGAATACCAAGGTTACCGGAACTGCTAAGTTCAGGGTGCCGGCTGAAGCCGGTTTGAGATTGTATGTAAGGGCAGGGATCGGAATAAGCGCCGGGATAGCCCGCGTAGCCGGCGGGGTTGAGATCGGTGGCGCCCTGGGCATTGAAGGGGCTGCCGAGGCCGGGGTTACTGTCAACTGGACACCAACCCAGGGCTTCAAACTTGATGCGGAAGCTTCTCTTTCTGTTCAACCCAAATTCAAGTTTGATGTCAACGCCTATATAGAAGCGGTACTAGACCTGTGGGTAACCGAACTCTCCAAAGAATGGAAGTGGAACCTCTATTCCTTTGAGTGGGGACCATCCTTCAAGTTTGGGGTAAAGTTCCCTGTACATTATGAAGAAGGAAAGGATTTTAATATCTCACTTGATGATGTGCAATTTGAAAAACCCGATATCAGTGTCGGTGATATTGCCAAAGGTATCGGCGAAAAATTATTAGGATAAACCATAAAATCAGTAACATGAACCGGAATTATTCATCCATGCTTAACAATCAGAGTGTCGAGAGTTTTATCCAAGGTGACCTGGAAAAAGCAGAGGCGGGTTTTAGAAAAGCCATTCGGGAAAATGGCAAACATTCTTCCGCTTACAATAACCTGGCTTTCCTGCTTCAGCAAAAAGGAGAATGGGAGGAGGCGGAAAAATTATTGAGGCGATCCGTGAAGATCAATCCGGAAAGTTCTTCTGCCTGGCTAAACCTGGGCAATACATTAATACAACTGGGGGAAGGCGAAAAAGGGGCGGCTATGCTGGTAAAGGCCCTGGAAAAGGATGTAAAGAATGTGCTGGCCTGGGAAAGCCTGGCCACACTCAGCATGATGCAGCAAGACCTCAATGCCGCTGAGTCTTGTTGGGAAAAAACCACTTTGCTTCAACCGGGAACCCTGAAATACTGGCTTCAACTGGCCGTGACCAAGGCCGGGTTAAAAAAATATGAGGAAGCCATCGCTTGTCTTCAGCACTGTATTTCGCTTGATCCGGCACAGGCTTTTGTCTGGCAGCAACTGGGCATCGTGGAATGGATCCGCCAAAATTATGCCTCTGCCCGAAAGGCCCTTATGAATTCACTGGCTCTGGATCCCAATGATACCAATACAAGGTATCACCTGGCCCTGGTGGCGCTGGCCTCCCAGGAAGTTCAAACCGCCCGGGAATTTTTTATTCAGATCCTGAAACAGGACCCAAACAATGCAAAAGTATGGACAGAAACAGGTGTGCTGTACCTGGCAGAAGGCGATACAGATGCCGCCAGGCATCATTTTCAACAAGCGTTAAAGGCTGATCCGCAATTTAAAAGAGCAAAGGAATATTTAACCAGTTGTTCATGACGGATACCTGAACACTTGTTTGTTTTTCGGGAAGAATTTGTTTTCGCTCATGGATTAGGATGACCAGTATCAGTCGGGAATATGCTTTAAAATTCCCGATTCATCACTACATTTGCCTCTCAATTCATTTAATTCATCTTTTAATTTTTCACCATGAGCACAGTAAAAGTTGCCATCAACGGTTTCGGAAGGATCGGACGTCTTGTTTATCGCCAGATCTATAATATGAAAGGAATCGACGTGGTAGCCATCAATGACCTCACCAGTCCCAAGGTCCTGGCACACCTGCTGAAATATGACAGCGCCCAGGGTCGTTTCAACGAAGACGTACAAGCTACTGAGAATTCAATCGTTGTGAACGGGGATAATATCCGGGTCTATGCTCTTAAGAACCCCGCTGAAATTCCCTGGAAGGAACATGATGTGGATGTGGTACTGGAATGTACTGGTTTCTTTGCTGATAAAGACAAAGCTTCTGCCCACCTGACCGCCGGCGCCAAGCGTGTTGTGATCTCTGCCCCGGCCACTGGTGACCTGAAAACCATCGTTTACAATGTTAACCACAATACCCTCGACGGTAGCGAAACCGTCATCAGTTGCGCTTCCTGTACCACCAACTGCCTGGCTCCCATGGCCCAGGTATTGGAAGAGAAATTTGGGATCGTCAACGGATTGATGACTACCGTGCACGCCTATACGAACGATCAGAACACGCAGGACGCCCCTCACGCCAAAGGTGATCTTCGCCGCGCCCGCGCCGCTGCCCAGAACATTGTTCCCAATAGTACCGGTGCCGCAAAAGCTATCGGTCTGGTTCTGCCTAGTCTGAAAGGCAAACTCGACGGATCCGCCCAGCGTGTTCCCACTTTGACCGGTTCACTGACCGAATTGACCTGTATCATTTCCAAGAAAACAACCAAGGAAGAAATCAACGCCGCCATGAAAGCCGGCTCCAATGAGAGCTTTGGTTATACCGAAGATGAAATCGTAAGCAGCGATATCATCGGTAGCAGTTATGGTTCTCTCTTTGATGCCACCCAAACAAGGGTTCAGGTGGCCGGCGATACCCAACTGGTTCGCGTTGTTAGCTGGTACGACAATGAAATGAGTTATGTAAGCCAATTGGTGCGCACTGTTCACCATTTTGCGACACTCATCAGCAAATAATCAACCGCTTCAAAATGCCCCGCTTTAGCGGGGCATTTTTATCTGTATTATTTAGAAAAACAAAATATCATGTCCAAGTTCACTCAGCATTCTTTCAAAGGGGAGAAGGCATTGATCCGCGTAGATTTCAATGTGCCCCTGAATGAGAAATTTGAAATCACCGACGACACCCGTATGCGGGCCGCCATTCCTACCATTCAAAAAATTCTGACCGATGGAGGTTCTGTTATTCTGATGAGCCACCTGGGTCGTCCAAAAGATGGCCCTACGGAAAAATATTCACTCAAGCATCTCGTCAATCATTTAGGAGCCTTGCTGGGAGGTGCCACCGTGCTATTCGCCAATGACTGCATCGGCGAACAAGCCTACCTGACCGCTTCCATGCTGCGCCCCGGTGAAGTGTTGCTGCTGGAAAACCTGCGGTTTTATAAGGAAGAAGAGAAAGGAAATGCGGACTTTGCCAAAAAACTGGCGCAGTTAGGTGATGTATATGTCAATGATGCGTTTGGAACAGCCCACCGGGCCCACGCTTCCACCGCCGTGATCGCTCAGTACTTCCCGGCTGAAAAGAGAATGTTTGGCCTGTTGATGGAAGGTGAGGTAAGCAGTGCCGAAAGGGTATTGCACCAATCGGAAAAACCTTTCTGCGCCATCATTGGCGGAGCTAAAGTGTCGGATAAGATTTTGATCATTGAAAACCTGCTCGAGCGGGCCACGGATATCATCATCGGAGGTGGAATGGCTTACACCTTTATGAAGGCGCAGGGTGGACAGATCGGCAAATCTCTTTGTGAGGAAGACCGGATCGAAACAGCCAGGAACCTGCTGGAAAAAGCCAAGGCTAAAGGGGTCAATCTTCATTTGCCTGCCGATTCAGTGGTGGCTGACAAATTTGCGGCTGATGCCAACACTTCCATTGCCCCCAGCAATGCGATACCGGATGGCTGGATGGGATTGGATATTGGCCCGGAGGCACAAAAGGCGTTTTCTGCGGTCGTGAAGAGCAGTAAGACCATACTCTGGAACGGACCCATGGGCGTGTTTGAAATGGAAAAATTCCAGGCCGGTACAAAAGCCATTGCCACGGCAGTCGCGGAATCAACCCAGGCCGGAGCCTTTTCACTGGTAGGTGGCGGAGATAGTGTTTCCGCGGTAAACCAGTTTGGATACACCGAAAAAGTAAGCTATGTTTCCACGGGTGGCGGCGCGATGCTGGAGTATTTTGAAGGGAAGGAGCTGCCGGGTATTGCCGCGGTGAAATAGCAGCTTTGTATTTATTAGTTATTGATTATTAATTATTAAGACGGGGGAATGACCTTTCCCCGTCTCTTTTTACCTTTCCTAATAATTAATAATGCATAATCAAAAATCAATTCATCTAACCCCTAACTTTATATTCTAAAAACTTTTCAACCATGAAAGGATCTCGTAATATCGTTTTATTAGTAATAGTTGGTTTTCTCCTTATCCTTCTTTTTTGGGGATGCAGTGGATATAACGGAGTAGTGAAGCAGGATGAGAATGTGAAAAATATGTGGAGCAATGTACAAAGCTCCTATCAGCGTCGTGCCGACCTGATACCCAACCTTGTAAACACTGTTCGCAGCGAAGCTACTTTTGAGCAGCAGACCCTGATTCAAACAGTGGAAGCCCGGTATAAGAATATTGGAAACATCAAGATCGATCCCAATCAACTTACCTCGGAGAATATTGCCAAATTCCAGCAGGCGCAAGGAGAACTGAGCAGCGCCCTTCAACGATTGATGGTGGTGGTGGAAAATTACCCCAACCTGAAATCCAATGAAGGATTCCGCAATCTTCAGGCACAGTTGGAAGGCACAGAGAACAGGATCAACACTGCCCGTAATGATTTTAACGGCGCCGTGAATGTTTATAATACCAAGGTTCGATCCTTTCCCATGAATATCCTGGCAGGCATGTTTGGATTTAGCCCCAAAGACGGATTTAAAGCCGACGAAGGGTCGCAGAATGCCCCGAAGATTCCCGAAAACATGATGGAGAAATCAAAATGAGTCTCATCCCCTGGCGAAAAAAACCCGCTCTTTTCACAAAGGAAGAGAGTCAGGCAATTGTGCAGGCCATACGTGAGTCGGAGCGCATGACCAGTGGGGAAGTGCGTGTATTTGTGGAAAGCAAATGCCGTTTTATGGACCCCGTTGACCGGGCAGGTGAGATTTTTTTCAAACTGAAAATGGATCAAACCGATGACCGCAATGGCGTATTGGTCTATATCGCGGTTAAAGATCATCAATTAGCCATTTTTGGGGATGAAGGGATTCACAAAAAAGTAGGACAGGAATTTTGGATAAAAGAGGTAAAGCGTATGACCGATAGTTTTATCAAAGAAAACTATGCGGAAGGCGTAAGACAATGTGTAATTGAGATCGGACAGGTGCTACACCAACATTTCCCATACAATAACGACACGGACAAAAACGAGTTGCCCGACGATATCGTGTTTGGCAAATAACCATGCGCAGATTATTAGCCTTTATACTATTGCTAGTCTCCTGTGGCCTCCAGGCCCAGATAGACAAAGCCATTCCGGATGCCCCCAACCCGCCCAGGTTGTACAATGACTTCACGGCGAAAAAGGACTTTCTTACCACCCATCAGGCCGAGGAACTGGAACAAAAACTTGTAGCCTATGATGACAGCACATCAAACCAGATCGTGGTCGTCATCCTGGATGGGATGAAAGGCTATGAGGCCAATGAATTTGCTACGGCCCTGGGTCGCAAATGGGGAGTCGGAAATAAAGAATTCAATAATGGGGTGGTGGTATTGATCACCACTGGTGCCGATGGGGAAAAACGCGTAGCCTATATTGCTACTGGCTATGGACTGGAAGGCGCCATTCCGGATATTACAGCCAAACAGATTGTTGACAATGAACTGGTGCCATACCTGAAAGAAGGCAAAGGCAGCTATTACCGGGGTCTTGACAATACTGTCGATGCCTTAGTTAAAGCAGCCGAGGGGGAATATTCCGCCCCGGCAAATTATTCCAAAAGAAAGAAGGACGATGGCGGCCCACCTGCCTTTGTTATCTTTCTGTTGGTGGTCGGCATCTGGATCCTCATCACCATAATTCGTAAAGGAGGAGGTGGGGGCGGAATGATGTCACGACGAGGTTATAGTGGTTGGACAGGCCCCTGGATCGGTTCAGGAGGCTGGTCAGGCGGAGGAGGGGGTGGTTGGTCCGGTGGCGGCGGAGGCGGATTTGGCGGATTTGGTGGGGGTAGCTTTGGTGGGGGTGGAGCAGGAAGTAGTTGGTGATGGGAGGATTTCGGGGATTGCGGGGATTATAGAGATTTCACGGATTGCACGGATTATATAGATTCTACGGATTACGCGGATTATAAAGATTTCACGGATTACTCGAACTTAGATTGAAAAGTTTATTCAATTCTAGTTCAGGTAATCCGTGAAATCTTTATAATCTGCGGAATCTGAGTAATCCGCACAATCCCAGAAAGAATATTAAAACCCTTTCTCCGGCAACTTCGCCTTCACATAATCAACCATCGCGCGCAGGTTGGCATCTTCACCGGTTTCTTTGATCTTGTTCAGCTTCGCATCCATGATATTCTTCAGCATGGAGTTAATAAAGGGATCAGTTTGGTTCCTGAAAGACTCCGGAATGGCATCACGGAACTCGGCAATGGCATCCACTCCCTTTTTAACCTGGTCCAGGTTGCTCGTTGCCCCCAGGTAGGTGGCCAGGTTTCCAACAAGGCCAAATTTGGCATTGCTGAGCGGCATTTCAATGAAATCATTCAGGATCTCGGCACCGATGGATTCATTCCCGGATTTGAGCAGGGATGATTGCACCGCATCTTTCAGGGCGCCTTTCATTTTAGTGCCATACAATTGCTGGGCAAAGACCAGGGCAGAGGCGGGATCCAGTTCATCAAGAGAATTAAGCGCATTCCCGGCTACCGAATAGGAAGAGTCTTTGATGGCAGCGACAAAGAGGTCTTTATATGCGGGATTCTTTAATTCTCCCAAAGCGCCAATGGCATCGGCCCTTACCAGCGAATATTTATCCTTTTGCGCCATTTCCTTTAATACAGGTTCAACCGCGGCTTTCACTTTGTCATCCTTGAGGTTTGCCTGGCTGATAGCCAAACGACGCAATCCATAGTATTTATCCTGGAGGGCTGTTTTTAACAAGTCAATGGCCTTGGCATCCTTTTGATTTTTACCGGCAGCCAGAATGGCTTCCCGACGGTCCACATAGTTGCCGGCATATTTATACTGGTGAATAAAATTGTCCAGGGTCTTGTTATCCTTTTTCTGCCAGAGCATTACCTTGTCAGCATCCACATTCACCAGGTCGGGATGTTGAGTATAGGAGAAAGTAAAGGTATCCACGGGGTTCTGGGCCCAAACCGTGTAGCGTTTTTTATTGGCGCCGGTATAAATGTCAACAGCCAGCGGTAGTTTGAAGATCTTTCCGCTTTTCTGGTTCTGTTTAAGGATGACCATCAGTTTGCCCGCGGCATCATCATATTTGTAATCAATGGTCACATTGGGGTGACCATTGCCAAAATACCATTGGTTAAAGAACCAGTTCAGGTCACGGCCACTCACTTCCTCAAAGGCCAGACGCAACTGGTGCGCCTCTGCCGATTTGAATTTGTTGGTCGTGAGGTACAGGTTCAGTCCTTTAAAGAAGGCGCTGTCGCCCAGGTGGTTTCGTAGCATGTGCAGGATACGCCCGCCTTTTTGATAACTCACCAGGTCAAACATGTCCTCCCGGTCTTTATAATGAAAACGCACCAGGTCTTTCTTATCACTTGCATTTTCGGGGTCTCCTCCCTGCATGGCTACATTCTCGCTGGAACCGGAGAGATAGGAATTCAAACCCGATTGGTTTTCGGCATCTCCGGCATCCTTTCCATATTTATACTCATCCCAAAGCGTCTGGCTGTAATCCGCAAACGACTCGTTAACGGTCAGGTTGCTCCAGCTTTCTGCAGTTACATAGTCGCCAAACCATTGGTGAAAAAGTTCGTGGGCAATGGTGCTTTCCCAGGTATTTCCATCGATCAGTTCACGGGCATCTTGTTGGGCCGCATCCTGGTGAATGGTGGCCGTGGTGTTTTCCATGGCGCCAGCCACATAATCACGACCAGTTATCTGCGAATACTTGATCCAGGGAAACTCCACCCCGGTAATCCTGGAAAAATAGGCCATCATTTCAGGCGTATTTCCAAAGATCTTTTTGGCCACAGAAGCATATTCGGGCTCAACATAGTAGTTAACTTCTTTTCCTTTATAGCTATCCTTCACAACCGCGTATTCGCCTACGCCCAGGAAGAACAGGTAAGGGGCATGCGGGAGGTCCATTTTCCAATAATCAGTCCGCGTGCCATCGGTATTTTTTTTCTGGGATACCAGTTTGCCGTTGGACAGGGTAACATATTTGTTATCAACCGTCACGGTCAGTTCCTGGGTGGTTTTCTGGTTGGTTTTGTCAATGGTGGGGAACCAGGCGGAACTGGATTCGGTTTCCCCTTGTGTCCATATTTGCGTGGGTTTGTTCTTTGTTTCCCCCTTGGGGTTGATAAAATACATTCCCTTGATACCCAGCATGGCCTGCTCGGCATAGCGGGCTTCAAACTCATCCGGCTTTGCGGTGTACTCAATGTAAATCGTGTATTTCTCGGAAGCCTTGTAGGTTTTATCAAGGTTGATCTTCAATTGCCAGTCATCATACGTGTATTTCAACGGCACCTTTTGGGTTCCCTTCACCAAGACCACTGTTTTAAATTCCATCCCCTTGGCATCCAGGGTCAGTGAATCTGTAGGGTAGAAATGCGGGGTAAGAGTAACCCAGGCTTTTCCATAGAGGTAGGCCTTACTGAAATCGGGCTTAACCTCCAGTTTAGTGTGAACCAGGTCATTGATCCGGGTTGCGGTTTCCCGGTAGATCTTTTTCCAGGAATCATCGGGTTTGTTTTCAGGATTCTGAGCCTGTCCAAAAAGGCAGGCAGCAAGCAGCATCGACAAAAAGAAGAGTCGTTTCATAAATGTATTTTGTGAATGACAAAAATAGAGGCTATCGACGTACAGGATAGAGGTTTTTGACAGGCGGTAATAATTTTAACAAGATATCGTGGCCCCACAAATCGTATCTTCGCTACAACAGAATTCACCTCATAAAACGGTGTAAACACGATTTATGATCAAAAGGTCCTTTTATCTGGCCATATTGGTCCTCACTGTATTGTCGGCATCCGCCCAACGTTCTTATTTTCTTTATTTCCAAACGGAGAACCAGGAGCCTTTCTTCCTGAAGATGGGGGAGAAGATATATAGTTCCACGGCCAGTGGGTACCTGATCCTGCCAAAGTTGCGTGATACAACTCACTATTTTTCGATAGGGTTTCCCGGGCGGGAAGCGCAGGATAATTTTTACATTACCATGAATCATAAGGATCATGGTTATCTCCTCAAGCATTTTGCCGATAAAGGGTGGGGGTTGTTTGACCTTCAAACCCTGGGAGTACAAATGGCTTCAAAGTTGACAGCCATGCCGGGGGAAGCGGTTATCAGGACTGAAAAGAAGGCACCCAATGAATTTACGGAGTTGTTGGTCAAAGCGTCGAATGATACAACTCTTAAGGAGCGGGTGATACTGGAAGAACCTGTCCAGGAGAAAAAGGACACTGTGGTGTTTCAACTGGTAGATAGCTTGGTGGTGAAGCAGGCAGAAAGCAACCAGACGGGTAAACCGGAAGCTGTGGTGGAAACAAAGCCTCTGGCGGATAGCCAGGTGAATAAGGCGATTGAAGCAATCAAAGTAGATACGGTTAGAAAAGAAGAGATCAAAGAACCGGTGATGGAGAAAAAGGAAGTCGCGGTCATAGAGGAGAAGAAGGAAGTGCCGGTGATTGAGGAGAAGAAGGAAGTTCCGGTAAAGGAGGATCCCAAAGTGGCAGAACCAGTAAAGGTGGAAACGGTGCAATCGGCGGTAAAAACCCAGGAGGGACCGGATTACAAGCCATCCAGGGTGGTACGCCGGTCGGAAAGTTCCACTACAGGCGGATTTGGCATCGTGTTTTTGGATCAGTTTCCGGAGGGAAACACGGATACGATCAGGATATTGATCACTCCGCCAAAGGTCATAGCTCCGGTGGAGAATAAGCCGGCGACGGAGAAAAAGAGTGACCTGAAATTTTTAGAGATAATGCCGGATACGGCAAAGCAGGTAGCAGTTCCACAACGGTGTGGGGTGCTGGCAACGGATGATGATTTTTTCCAGTTGCGTCGCGACATGGCCGGGGAAATTAGTGATGCCGCCATGATGGAGAAAGCAAAAGTGGCGATGGCAGCCAAGTGCTACAGTATAACGCATATTCGGAACCTGGGAAACCTGTTCCTGGGAGAGGAGACCAAGTTGGCTTTTTACCAGCAGGTATATGGATTTGCCGCTGATCAGGACAGTTATGGAAAATTGGTGGAGGAGATAAAGGATCCGGTTCTTGCCACACGTTTTCGCACCTGGTTGGAATCCCAGTCAAAAAAACCAGCGCAATAAGATGGGGCGTTTTTTCATGGAGGTCTCTTATAAGGGAACCCGGTACAAGGGTTTCCAGGTACAGGAAAATGCTGTTACGATACAGGGGGAGATAGAGCAGGCCTTAAGGGTATTGCAGCGGGAGGAGATCAGGCTCACGGGATCTTCCCGAACAGATGCCGGGGTGCATGCCCGGCAGAATTATTTTCATTTTGATTATGAGGGCAAGTTGTTACCGGCCCTGGTGTATAAGCTCAATGCGATACTATCCAGGGATATAGCGGTGAAGCGGGTATTTCCGGTAAGCCGGGAGGCGCATAGTCGGTTTGATGCCAGTTACCGGGCTTACCGGTATTATCTGGCGCGGGAGCGCGATCCGTTTTTAACGGACAGGTCCTGGTATTATCCGTATGCCTTGGAGCAGGGTTTATTAGATAAGGCGGCGGAGATATTAAAGGGTTATTCGGATTTTACTTCATTTTCAAAGAGGAATACGCAGGCGAAAACGGCGGTTTGTCGGTTGGAGGAGAGTCGGTGGGAGCAGGTGGGGGGTTGTTTGGTATATGAGGTAAGGGGGAGTCGGTTTTTGCGGGGAATGGTCAGGGCGATGGTAGCAACGATGTTGTTGGTGGGGAGGAGGAAGATAACGATGGAGGAGTTTATAGGGATAATTGAAGCCAGGGATTGTACGAAGGCGAGTTTTGCGGCGCCGGCGGTGGGTTTGTTTTTGGAGGAGGTGGGGTATCCGGAGGGGTATTTTGTGGAG